>CAMMKL010000037.1 GCA_946497265.1 uncultured Clostridia bacterium
GCGCCTATATCCGCGGGGAACGTTACAGCAAGCATGCGAACAAACAGACCCAGCTTTGCGTCGCCGTCCTTGGCAACGACGCCGGCGTGATTGGCGCCGCCATGCTGGGGCATGCGGTCGGCGAGAGCAAATAAGGGAAAGCAAATGGAAATGTTTAGGAGTATTTTCGGCATTTTGCCTGACGGCCGGCAAGTGGAGTTGTTCAGCCTGAAAAACCAAAGCGGGATGCAGGTGGATGTCATTACCTATGGAGCGACGCTTGTGCGCCTTCTAGTGCCCTTGCGCAACGGCGGCCGCCGGGATGTTATCCTTGGATACGATTCCTTAAACGGTTACCTGCGAGGGGATTCCCATCAAGGCGCAGTGGTAGGGCGCTATGCAAACCGTATCGCTGGAGGAAGCTATACCCATGGAGGCAGAACTTTTTTTCTTACCAAAAACGAAAAGGGGATAAATACTCTACACGGAGGGGAAAACGGATTTTCCAGAAAGCTTTGGTCGGTTTCCAATGTGCAGGAAGGCGAAGCACCCTCGGTGACTCTCTTTTACAGGAGTGCAGACGGGGAAGAAGGCTTTCCCGGCAATTTGGAGGTATGGGTGCAATATACCTTGCAAAAAGATAATACCTTCGTGCTGGATTACCGGGCGGTTGCGGATCGGGAAACCCCGGTGAACCTGACCAACCATGCCTATTTTAACCTGGCGGGCGGCGGTACGGTAGAGGGCCATATTTTACAGATGGACGCGCCTTGCTTTACCCCAGCCGATGAAAACGGGATTCCTACCGGGGAAATCCGTCCGGTGCAAGGGACGCCTATGGATTTTACAATGCCAAAGCCAATCGGACGTGATATTTTCCAAAACTACCCGCCGCTGCGGTCAGTGCAAGGGTATGACCACAACTTTGTGCTGGAAAAAAGGGGCGGCTGTACCCGGTTTGCCGAGTTGTATGACCCCCAATCCGGCCTTGCCATGGAAACATCTACCACCATGCCGGGCGTGCAGCTTTACACTGCTGATTTTCTGAACCCGATGGAAACCGGCAAAGATGGAAAACCTTTTGTGCCGCGCGGTGCGGTTTGCCTGGAAACTCAATATTTTCCAGATTCGGTGCACCATCCGCATTTCCCTTCTCCTTTTTTACGGGTTGGGGAGGAGTTTTGCGCACGGACCACTTACCGATTTTATGATAAAGGGGAATAAAAAGGTAGTTTTTAAAGGGAGGAGTTGATTTTTCCGGTACGATATGCTATACTTACTTCTGTTGTTATGCCGCTGTGGCGGAACAGGCAGACGCAAGGGACTTAAAATCCCTCGATAGCAATATCGTACCGGTTCAAGTCCGGTCAGCGGCACCATTTTATAAAAAGAATCCAATTGTTTTAAAACAATTGGATTCTTTTATTTATTATGATATAATTTAGCAAAGCGGAAGGAGGAAAAACAGTTGTTTCAGACTGCATCAGGAGTGACCATACCTTTTCCAGAAAGGATACAAGAGCAATTTCAAGTCTATGAAAAACAATCCATTCGGGCAAATATTAGCTTTGAAAAATTGAAGCCTTTGATTACTGAATTTTATCAAAGTCTTCCGGAACCTCTGTTTTTTGTATTACAGATACCACTCTCTATTCTAGAAGAAAGACAACTTGGATTTGATCAAACTTTACATCAAGAGGTATGCTATCTCGACGGACAGACACGAGATCAGATGGATGCTATCTTAAATTCATATGGACATATCTTGCTGGAAGACGGGATATCTCAGTTTGCAATCGCATCCCATTTCAGCCATGAGGAAATATTTATTCAAAAGTACAAACTGATCGATTTGTATTCTCCGTCGCCGCGTCGCTTTATCCCCCTTCTACAACGTTATGGACTTACGGAAACCGACCATCTCTTTACGGTATGGGATACCTTTTCCCATGAGACGCCTGGTGAATGCAGGCGTGTCTCAATTGAGGGATTGGATGCTTATGCTATAGCGGAATGCTTAAAGAAAATAGGTATGTATCGAGCACAAATAATAGAAGATTAAGGACGGTATCTTTTTTGTAACGCAAACCACGAAAATGAAAGCTGAACGTTGAGCCGAATGGTAAAGGTTCGGCTTTTGTCTTTATAGGTTTCAAACAGGTTCCTATAACTCCTATATTTATTCCCATTATATTAAATAATAATATTGATAATAGCCCCAAATTCAAAATATAAATTGGATTTAAAATTGGGAAAAGGTCGATAATAAAAAAAGAATTCATAATACAGAGAAGAATAATGTTCAAGAGATATTCTAAGGTATCATTAAACTAAGATATCATATTGCGTATAAATTTGCATGCAATGATTCTGTATAACTGCAAATGAGGATTTCTTACAGTATACAACATGTTTCCGATTTCAATTTAATTTTTCTTAACTAATCGCAAAATGCTCTCAAAAATAATAATTAAGAAGGTAAGAAGATGCTTGGGGCGATATATGGCGATATCATCGGGTCTTATTATGAATCCCATAGTACAAAAAATTATCATTTTGACTTATTTCCGAGCGGGGCAAGGTTTACAGACGATACGGTTCTGACAGCTGCAGTTTGCGATGCCATATTATACAGCGATCGGAAAGCAGGAGACTTTTTTGATAGGAGGCTCCGTGCAAAAGAATATGCATATCGATACAAACAATATTTTGCCAGATATCCGAATGCCGGCTTTGGCAATTTATTTCGTGAATGGGCTATAAACGATCGTTTAAAACAACAAAACAGTTTTGCAAACGGTGCAGCCATGCGTGTCATACCGATCGCCTATGCTTATGGTTCCCTTAACGAAGTGAATTTGCAAACAAAACTTTCCTGTTTATATACGCACAAACACAGCGAAGCGATTGTAGCAGCGCAAGCGGTGGCTACTGCCACATATATGGCGCTGCACGGAAGCAATAAGGATCAAATTCGTACCCATATCTCCCAAAAATATCGATATCATTTGAATACCAGCATTGATGACCTTAGAAAATCCTATGTTTTCAATAGTAAAGCATCCTATTCCGTACCGCCTTCTATTGTCGCTTTTTTAGAGTCCACTGATTATGAAGATGCCGTACGCAATGCGGTATCACTTGGCGGTGATGCAGATACGATGGCTTGCATTGCAGGGGGTATTGCGCAAGCGTATTATAAAGAGATTCCCTATGATATTTCTATGAAGTGCAATAGAGTATTGGATAGTGGGCTTAGATCAATCTTTCGTCAGTTTTCAGAGAAGTATTGCAGGTAATTTTCGCAGGATAGAGACTATATTTGGAAGCAACATAAATTAGGCCTCTCCAATTGAGATCTTTTTGAAAGTAAATGAGACATGTACAACGGGTTAGGAGAACGCTTGCTAAATTTATTTTCTTGGGCATCATGGATAAATGGTTTACAGCAACGAAAGCTTGCCATAAAGCACACTTAACTTTGTAGATACAGGGTTCGTGCTAGACCGTACCATTTAGCGGTTTGGATTCCAGTTGTATTCCTTATTTGTACCGTCTGCTTCCCGCAGTTTGCGGATATGTGGAGTTTTAAGGCGGTTCCAATCTCTGCGGCAATCCATGCCGCTATCCTATTACAAGTGTTTGCCGGAAAATTTGCTGTACTGTGATTACTGTGTTAGGACGAATCATAATGCACTGGTGATAATAGGAAAGTATTTGAAAGGCTTTGCTTCTTGTTTTTAAACGGGCTTTCGTATATAATACATGATGTTTGGATCAAAAGCTCTTATAAACTTATTTTACAGATGAAAAATTACTTTATATATTTTTATAAATAGGAGGATTCAAAATGGCCGCCGATTTGCATTGCCACACCCGGGTGTCCGACGGTTCGGACGAGGTGGAGGAACTCATCGATATGGCCGTCCGCAGGGGCCTGCACGCCCTGGCGGTTACCGACCATGACAGCTTTGCCGCCGTGCAGCGGGCCTTGGCATATGGAGAAGAAAAAGGGATAGAGGTGGTACCCGGTATAGAGGTTTCCACCATTGATTCCAAACGGGGGCGCAAAGCGCATATTTTATGTTACTTTTTTGAACCCACCGAGGCGTTGCGTCATATTTGCGAAACGACTGCCCAAAGGCGCCGGCAGGCGGGGGAGCGGATGATCGAAAAGACAATGGAGCTCTATCCCATTACCAGAGAGATGGTGCTGCGCCGGGCGCAGGGCAGCACAAATGTTTATAAGCAGCATATCGTTCATGCTTTGATGGACGCCGGGTACAGCAACACAATGTTTGGGGAACTGTTTACCAAGCTCTTTCATCCCAAGCTTGGACTTGCATATGCCAGGGTTGCATATCCGGAGACGGTAGAAGTGCTTCCCTTACTGCATGAAGCCGGTGGGGTGGCCGTACTGGCGCACCCAGGCGAATACAACAGCTATGAACTTCTGGAAGAACTGACGGGGCTCGGGCTGGACGGGGTGGAAGTTTGGCATCCCCGCAACCGGGAAGGGGACGAGGAACGTCTTTCCCAATTTGCAATGGCGCATGGCCTTATTATGACGGGCGGGACGGATTTTCACGGGATGTATACCTCCCGTAATCTGCCGCTGGGCACCTGCACCACACCGGACGACCAGTTAGCAGCCTTGAAGGAGCGTGCAAGACAACGCAAAGAATTGCGGTAAAAGGAGTGTTTTAAATGGTATATACGTACCAGACCAAGGGGACCTGCTCCCGTAAAATCGAAATCGAGTTGGATGGAAATATCGTCAAGCGGGTGGCTTTTACCGGGGGCTGCAATGGCAACACAAAGGGATTGGCTTCCTTGGTAGCCGGTATGAAGGCGGAGGATGTGATCAAAAGGTGCGAAGGGATTACCTGCGGGCTGCGTCCCACTTCCTGCCCCGACCAATTGGCAAAGGCCTTGCGCGCCGCCATGGGAGCCCGCTCGTAAACAAAGTAAGAGGGGAATTTTTGAAAGCATTAAGAAGGGCCTTTTATCAATATAGGAAACAGGAAAAGGAGGTGCCGCAATGCCTGCGGCGATTTCGCATTATTTATTGGCAAAACAGGTGGAAAAAAAACAGGGAGAGCGGCTTTCCTTACAGGAGGATGCTTTCCTATGGGGGGCGCAGGGGCCGGATTTTCTGTTTTGCCACCGGTTTTTTCCTTGGCAAAGAGGGGAAAGTCTGTCTGAATTCGGCGTCCGGCTCCATCGGGATTCCCCCTCCCGTACGCTTCAATGGATGCGTTCCTATCTAAAACGTTACAGTGGTGACCTGGCAGCCCGTTCCTATGTACTGGGTTTTTTGAGCCATTATACGTTTGACAGCATCGCCCATCCGTTTATTCAGTATGGCGCTTACCGTATGAATCAAGTGGTGGAATCTACCAGCGAAGAAACCTGCCATCATGTGATTGAGTCGGCGTTGGATACTATTTTGCTGCGTTATGTATGGGGGGCGCTTCCAACCAGCTTGCCTTTAAAAAAAACAGTCCCCCAAAATGAGCGGGTGCAAGCCTCTATGGTTCGGCTGTATGCCAAGCTTTTACAGGCGTTTTATCACAAGAAGGAAACGGAAAGCCTTTTGCGACAGGCGATCCGGGACTGCCGGCTGGCTTTTGGCATCATGACCGACCGCACTACCCTGAAAAAGCAGTTTATGGATCGCCGGGAACGCGGCAAAGAGCCGATACTCTCCAGCCATCTTCGCCCCATAAGCGAAGGGGATGAATTTGATTATGCCAATATACAGGAAAACGAATGGCAATGGCCGCCGGAAAGCAAAGAGGTCCATACCGAAAGCTTTTTTGCCTTATTTGAAGAGGCGGTTTCCTGCACGATACGACGGATCAATGGCTTTTTAAACGGTGTTTCCCTGCTGGAGCTCACCGGGGATAAGCCCTTTTAATGGAATGGAGGAATGGATATGAAACGGATTGCAAGCTTCTGTGTAGACCACGATAAATTAAAGCCGGGGATTTATGTTTCCCGGATCGACGGGGATATTACTACCTACGATATTCGCATGTGTACCCCAAACCAGCCGCCTTTTCTGCCCAATCCTGTGATGCATACCATCGAGCACTTGTTTGCCACATTGGCGCGCAACAGTGAATATGCGGAACAGGTCATTTATTTTGGCCCAATGGGGTGCCGTACGGGCTTTTATTTTTTGGTGCGGGATCTGGGGCAAGAGGACGCCCTCCGGCTGATGCTCCGCATCCTGCACGACATAGCGCGGTACACGGGGGAAATCCCAGGGATTACCGCTAAGGAGTGCGGCAATTATCGGGAACATGATCTGCCTGGTGCACTAGCTTATGCAGGGGCTTTTTACGACAGGGTTAAGGACTGGAAGCCGGAACAAATGGCGTACGAATGAATAGCACATACATATAGGTATTCCTGTACAAAAACTGTTTTTTGCCGCAGAAGAAACTGCCAATTTCTGAGAGATCTTACAAAAAGGTTGCAAAGTTGTAACAATTAGGTATAATATATCTTAAGCAGTTACAATGCTGTAACCTTTTTGGGGGAGATCTTATGCAGCTACAGGAAAAAAGCCGATTTGGTATTTTATTTTGCCGTTTTTTATATGTTGTGGGAATTCAATCGGTGCGCATCTTAAAACGGGTCAATCGAAAGATAGCAAAATTTTTCCGCTCCGCTTTCTGTTCTGCCGTTGCGTTTTGCCGGCGCTACATCACCGCGGCCAAAGCCGAAGGTGCGCGCGTAAGGGAAGGCTTTCAGATTGCCGGGGAACGCATCGGTAACGCATGGAAAAAAGGGCCGTTACCGGCAGCGGGAGAATTCTTCCGCTCTGCCGGAAAAAGTGTGCGCCGCCACCGCCACGGCTTAATACGGGTTTTCAACATTGCTGCGCCGGTCGTGGGCGTTTGTGTTTTGGTTTCCACCGTACAGAATTGGACAAACCGGGATTATGGACTGCTTTTGCAGCATGGAGAACAGACGATTGCCGTGTTAAAGGATGAAAAGACGTTTCAGCAGGCGGAAGAAATGGTGAATATGCGTAGAATGTCCAGTACCTTTACAGGGGGGGCCTACACCCCTCGCTATACGATGGCGATGACAAACGCAGCCAATTACACCTCGCCTGCCATGCTCTGCGATGCCTTAATCGCCAACTCGGGGGAGCATATCGTGGAGGCTGTGGGTTTGTATATCGACGGCGAGCTGATTGGCGCGCTCAAAAGCCAGGCCGACCTTACATTTTTGCTCCAGGAACGTCTGAATCAAGGGCGCGGGGAAGATCGCGACGCCTCCGTTTCTTTTGTCCAGCAGATAGAACAAGTGGAGGGCCTGTATCCGGTGGAAAATATCATTACGGGCGCTGAGCTGCGGGAAATTCTGAATCGCTCCTCCCAGGAAGAAGTTTATTATACCGTACAACCCAACGATACCTTGACCGCAATAGCAGCGGCGTACAATATGGATCTAGAAGACCTGACTGCGCTCAATCCCGATATCATTCCGAACCAAATGCGCGACGCCGACCTGGTGAAAATCCAGCAGGAAAAGCCCTTTCTGAACGTACAGGTTGTGCGACGGGAGGAATATGACGCGCCGGTTGCCTATGCGACGGTCGCCACGCAGGATGAAAACGAGTACACCGACTATTCTCTGGTAACCCAGGAGGGCCAGGAGGGGGAACAGCACTGCGTGGACCGGGTGGTTTACATAGACGGCGTGGAAACCAGCAGGGAAACCATCGAGCGTACCGTCACAAAGGAACCGGTGGACAAGCTGGTTATTGTGGGCACGAAAAAACGACCGTTGGAAGGTTGGGCGACCGGCGAAATGGTTTGGCCCCTGCCTTATACCCACAATGTCACCAGCGATTTCGGCAGTCGTTGGGGTACTGTCCATAAAGGGATGGACATTTCTTCCGGTGGAGTTTACGGACAGCCGATCGTCGCTGCAGACGGAGGGACCGTACAGTATGTAAAATTTTTGGGGAACGGCTACGGTTATCATCTGGCCATTGACCATGGGAACGGGCTGGTCACGCTTTACGCGCATGCCAGCGCCATTTATGTGACACCGGGGCAAAAGGTTGCCAAAGGCCAGACCATCGCCGCAGTCGGCAATACCGGGAATTCCACCGGTCCGCATCTACACTTTGAGGTGCATGTGGGCGGAACCGCGGTAGATCCCAGCAATTACATTGGTTAACAAAATATACTCAGGCAGGGAAAGCCCCTTGGAACCGGTTGGCTCCAAGGGGCTTTTTGTGTTGGGAGAAAAGCCCTCCCGGTCAGGAGTGGTTAGCAGCATCCACAGTTGTTGTCACAACCGCAGCCGCAGCCGTTGTTGGCGCCGCCGAAGCCGTTGCCGCCGCAGCAGCACAGGAGAATAAGAATGATGATAATCCAGGAGCATCCGTTAAAGCCATTGTTGCACATAGTGAGTAGCCTCCTTAAAGTTGTTTGGTATAGTATACGGGATGCCAGCGAAAGGGGTTACTCTTTTTTGTTTGGCCTCTTCGCTGTGCATAGGGCCTGCGTGGAAGGCATATCTTTTCAATGAACTGCTCTCCGCGCTTGCATTATCAAATTATGCCGGTACTTGCAGGAGTGACACAAGGAAAATTCTGACACGGCCCGTTTCCCTCTTGACAGGCGCCTAGGAAACGGATACAATAAAGTCAAAGAAAGTCAAAATCAGAAAGAGGCGATGATCGGATGAGGATGAGCGACGTGGTTGCAAATTATATCCTTCATATGCTGGACGAGATGAACGGCATCGCGGAGATTCAGCGCAATGAGTTGGCCGGATCGCTGGGCTGCGTGCCAAGCCAGATCAATTATGTCATAACGTCGCGTTTTACACCGGAGCAGGGGTATTTGGTGGAAAGCCGAAGAGGCGGCGGCGGTTATATCCGGATTACCCGGCTGCAATTGGATAAAAGCCCCGCGCTGATGCACCTGATTCATTCGGTAGGGGATGAGTTGGACAGTGCAACCGCGGTTACGATGTTGAAAAATCTGCAGCAGCGCGGCATCCTTTCCCAAGGGATTGTACGGTTGATGACGACGGCGCTGTCGGATAAATCGTATCGCGGCGTGCCGCCGCAGGCACGGGACAGCCTGCGCGCTTCTTTGTTCAAAAACATGCTTTTGACACAATTATAAGTAGAAAAGATAGCCTTTTTCCAAAGATAGGAGGAATTACTATGCTATGCCAATGCTGCTCCCGCAATACAGCGACTACGCGCGTCAAGGCTATTGTGGGGGGAGAGCTTAGAGAATATATGCTTTGCCCTGCCTGTGCGCAAAGGATGGGTTACGGCCGGCTTTTTGGTATAAGCCCGGGCAGCCTTTTGGGTGGCTTTTTAAAAAATTTGGAGACGTCATCCGAACCTTTTGTGTGCCCCGCCTGTGAGATCACCTTTGAGGAGGTGGCGCGTACGGGCCGGGTGGGCTGTGCGCATTGTTACCAAGCCTTCTACGATAAACTGATCCCTGCGATACAAAGAATCCATGGAAATACGGTGCATAGGGGCAAAAGCCCGGAGCGTTTCCATCTACGGGAAAAAGGTGAGCCCACGCAACTAGCGGTACTGCAAGAGAAGCTTCAGAAGGCAGTGGAAAAGCAGGAATACGAGCGTGCGGCTGAGCTTCGCGACCGTATCCGGGAATTGGAAAGGCAGGGGCATGCTCATGAATAGACAGGAAGATATCGCCGTGTTGACAAAGGTGAGCCTGGCGCGCAATCTTCGCGATTATCCTTTTCCGGGCAAACTGAATGAACACGGGAAAAAAGCGGTGAACAGCCTTGTATGGGAGGCTTTGAAAGAGGCCGATCCTCCATTTTCTTATATTGATATGGATAAGCTTTCGGGGGAAGAAGCCGTTTCACTGGCCGAACAGTATTTGGCCAGTGCAGAATTTGTTGCCGACCGTAAGCATAAGAGCATACTGATGAGGAAGGAGGGCGAGGTGTCGGTTATGCTCAACGAAGAGGATCATTTGCGCATACAAGTGATCCGCCCCGGTTTGGATCTGGATGGGGCTTGGCGTACGGCAGACGGGCTGGATAGCTTTTTAGACAAACAGCTGGTATACGCCTTTGACAAGCGTTTGGGCTATCTGACCCAATGCCCGGATCATTTGGGTACCGGATTGCGGGCCATTGTGGTACTACACCTGCCTGCCTTGCAGGAAAACGGCGTAGTTGGCCGGCTGGCAGCCAACCTTTCTAAGCTAGGCATTAGCTTGCGCGCAGTTTACCCGGAAGGGTCTGCCTCCAAGGGGGCGATGTACCATCTTTCTAACCGCGGCACGCTCGGCCTTTCAGAGGAAGAAGCGCTCCAAAACCTGCAGGCTATAACCACCCAGCTTGCGCAACAGGAACGTTCCGCCCGCGAAGCAATCCGGCGCGATCTGGAGATTTTGGACGCTGTGGGACGGTCCCTGGGGATTTTACAAGGGGCAAGGCTTTTAAGCTTGGAAGAATTTATGCATTTGATTTCTAACGTGCGCCTGGGTATATCTTTGGGTGTAATTGACAATATTTCTTATGAACAGGTAAATGCGCTGCTTATAAAAGCCCAGCCCGCCACGCTAATGCAGCAGGCGGGCAGAAAGCTCAGCCTGACGGAGCAGGAAAGCAAACGGGCCGAGTTGGTAAAACAGCTTTTGGGCAAACGCTGACCAGGCGTTTTGTATCGGCTTCAGCAGCGCGTTTTTTCCGGGAGGATTTTTATGTATCATTTTAATGGATTTACACAAAAAGCCAATAACGCATTAAATCTGGCGATTGAAAGCGCGGAGGAAATGGGGCACACCTATATCGGCACGGAACATGTGCTGTTGGGGCTGCTTAAGGAGAAAAGCGGCGTTGCCGCCGTTGCCCTGGGCGAGTTGGGCATAACGGCCGAAGAGCTGGAACAGCTCATGCGCCAAAAGATCGGCACCGGCATCCGCAGCACCATCGCGCTGGATGACCTGACCCCCCGTACCAAACGGGTGCTGCAGGTGGCTGTCATGCAGGCGGCGAGGCTTGGCCACAATTATGTGGGCACCGAACACCCATTGCTTGCCCTATTGGGGGAAGGCGGCAGCTACGCCAAGCTTTTTCTGGAAGCGCTTGGCGCCCGCTCCGGCGATGTGATGCGCCGTTTAGGCAATGTGCTGGGCAGCGAAGACCTGGAGGCCGAAGAGGAAGACGCCTCCGCCATGCCTTCGGCCCAGACGGGAGGCAAAAACAAGAAGGGCACCAAAACGCTGGAGCAGTTTGGGCGCGACCTGACCAGTGTGGCGGCTCAAGGCGGCGTGGATCCGGTAATCGGCCGTCAGGCGGAGATTGAGCGGGTCATCCAGATCTTATCCCGCCGCACCAAAAACAACCCCTGCCTGACCGGCGAGCCCGGAGTGGGAAAGACCGCCGTGGTGGAAGGCCTTGCAGCCGCCATCGCTTCGGGAAACGTACCGGAGCTGCTCAAAGGCAAACGGGTGATCGCCCTGGATCTGACCGGAATGATTGCCGGTACCAAATACCGCGGCGATTTTGAAGAGCGCATCAAAAACGCTATTGAGGAGGTGCGCCGCGCCGGGAATATCATCCTTTTTATCGACGAATTGCATACTATCATCGGCGCGGGTTCGTCGGAAGGCTCCACCGATGCCGCGAATATCCTCAAGCCGTCCCTGGCGCGTGGAGATTTTCAGGTAATTGGGGCCACGACGACCAACGAATACCGCAAACACATTGAAAAAGACGCGGCGCTGGAGCGGCGCTTTCAGCCGGTGCAGGTGAGCGAACCCACCGAAGAACAGGCGATCGCCATCCTGCGCGGCCTGCGTGACCGTTACGAAGCGCACCATAAGGTCAAAATTACCGATGAATCCCTGGAGGCGGCGGTGCGGCTTTCTTCCCGCTATATTGCCGACCGTTTCCTGCCGGATAAAGCCATCGATTTGATTGACGAGGCGGCCTCCCGCGTGCGTCTGCGCGCATATACCGCCCCCGACGACCTGCAGGAGCTGGAACACAGAATCCGTGCATTAGAACAGGAAAAGTCCGCCGCAGTCAACGCGCAGGACTTTGAACGGGCGGCCAAGGTGCGCGACGAGGAAAAAACAGCCCGCCGCGCCCTGGAGCAACGCACCAGCGAATGGAAGCAGAAAAACGAAAC
>CAMMKL010000038.1 GCA_946497265.1 uncultured Clostridia bacterium
AATAAGACATATGATCACCTCAGATTGCTTTCCACCCGTACGGGCAGGCCCATGCGGACCAAGGTTGTAAAAAAAAGCCGTTCCACATCTTTTTCTACCATGCCGCTTGTCCAGGTGAACCGCAAGGCATTTTGGTAACTAACCACGGTGGCGTTCGGAAAACTGGTTAGGAATCGGCCCAGCATAAAATCAAAATGTTCGATATAAGCTTCCATTACCTTGGGTACCTTTACGGCCCCCAGGTTGGAAAGGGTGGAGGAGATCAGGCTGTCGCCATATTTACGGAAAGCAAGGCTCATCGCCACATTTTTCACGAAAAGAGGGATCATGCGCAGGACAGGATTTGATTCACTGCTCAAATTTTTGCACATCACGGCGTTTAGGTATTTTTCCTTTAAGTTCATCCTCATAAAATGATGCACCTCCTCCGTGATTTCCTCCAAGGTAAACTCCCCGTAACGGGGCTCAATGCCGGGGTTTACATACAAGGCAAAGTTGCGCAGCGTCTTGCTGGGGTAATATTGCCGCAAATTGACCGGAACGCTTACTTTCACGGGGAGCTCTATCTTTGCCCGGCTGTTTTTCTGGCATTGCGCGATGGAAAAAATCATAACCGAAACCAAAAACTCCGTAAGCGATACCCCAAAGCCCTTCGCCTTTGCCAAGGCTTGGTCCAATGATAAGGTACCGGTTACAATATGGGTGCTTCCCAACGGCAACAGGGTTCCGGCAAAGTGATACGCCTTGTTTTCTTTCCGGCTTTTCAGCGTACGGAATTTTGCATATTTGGGAAAAGAATCCTCCATTTCCTCTGGGTCTGCCTTCCCGTTCAGATCCACAACCCCTTCCTCGCAGGGGATCTCGACCCCCTCTTTGCGCCGAAGATATTCCGCCGTAAGGGTTTTCAGGAAAACCATCGCCCCGGTGCCGTCGGTCAGCACATGGAAAAACTCCACCGCGATGCGTTTGTGATAATAGCGCACCCGGAACAGCTGGCCCCTTTTTTCCCGCCCGCTGAAAGGCCTGCACGGATTGTTGACATCCGGCTGCACCAAATTGGGATAGGGATCTTCTTCCAAATAATACCAAAATAGGCCTCTGTGCAGCTTAAGCCGAAAATTAGTAAGCCGATGCATGGTTGCGTTAACCGCCTGCTGCAAATACAGCGGGTCAATCTCTTTTTTCAGCGTAACCGAAACCCGAAAGTTAGCTGACCAACGGGAATTGCGCACCGCCGGATAAAGCTTTGCCGCGTTATCCAGCCGGTACCATTGGCGTTCGGCCTCGTTTTTATTGTTCATCCAATTCCACCTGCAATTTCCGCCGCATAAATTCCCGGATCTGCAACAGCGCCTGTTCGGCCTCCGGTACGTTAAATACATGCCACACGTGCCACATACCCTCGAAAACTTCCAAGGTTACCGGCACGCCGCCCTCCTTTAATTTCCGTTCCATATGAATGGCGTCGTCAAATAGAACCTCCCGTGTGCCCACGTGGATAAGCACCTCTGGGAACGGTGGTGCAAAGCTTCCAAACGCCGGGGAAATGTAAGGATGGAAAAGGGATTCCTCCCCACTGTATTCCAACGCCGCCCTCATCAGGTAATCGCTGTCCACCAATGGGTCTTCCTTCTCCCGTACCGCATGGGAACGGCTGGTTTCCGTCAGATCTACCCAAGGGGAAATGCACATCAATGCAGCCGGCAGGGGCTTTCCCATATCTTTGAGCGCCAGGGTTGCGGCAATAATCAGCCCGCCCCCCGCACTGTCACCGATCATTGCGATACGATCGTTTGAGTACCCTTGCTTCAAAAGCCAAAGATAGGCTTCTATTGCATCCTCCAGCGCCGC
This sequence comes from uncultured Clostridia bacterium, assembly GCA_946497265.1. Lineage (GTDB taxonomy): Bacteria > Bacillota > Clostridia > Oscillospirales > Acutalibacteraceae > CAMMKL01. The sequence continues at coordinate 1,852 of CAMMKL010000038.1, forward strand.
GGGATACGTAAATTCCGGCGCAAGGCGGTATTCAAATGACAACGCCTTTATGCCACAGGCCTTACAAAGATAGGCAATCAACCCCCTGCTCGCGATCAGGTCCCCGGTACGGTAAGCTCCGCCGTGCATATACAGCATTACCACATCTTCCGGCGCATCCTTCGGCAAAATCCATTCGGCGTTTAGCGGGCAATGGTCGGCATGCGAAATCTTCATATTCTTGGGTACGGCCTTCACCCGGCTGAGCATCGCCTGCCCCACACGCTGCCCTTGTAAATCCATGCCGGTGATCAATGGCTTTACCGTGCGAATAACCTTGGCTAATATTTCACTTTTGGTACTGGCCATCCGCCTTTCTCCCCCTCCTATTAAAATTCCCGGGCTCCAACGGGCGTATCCTTTGCCACACGGCCATCGCGTTGCGCTGGGTACTTTTCAGAAACAATCCTACGTTTGATTTGCTCAGGAAAGCTGGATAACCGGATAACCTCCTCCAAGCCGTCACCGCTCCTGTGGTATTGGCCGGCAACCATCCATTAGGGCAAATTGCGCTATCTACAGTGGCCCCGGCCATTTTCCTTACGCCGTGTAGATCCCTTTTTATATTCAGATATTACCGGATCATTGCCGTACAAATCTTACGCTGGTTTCTAATTTATTATTATACTGCATACCGCCATAGAATGCACCCTTTATTTATTTTCGCACAGGGGGCAAAATGCACGCCGCCCGCGCATACAGATAGTACCAGCAGTTTTCAGAAAGGGGGAGGCGGCTTTTGGTAGGTTGGATTATCGCGATTGTTTTGGTGTTGCTTGTTGCAGTATACGCTTGCCTTTGCATGAACCGGGATGATTAACTTTCATGATAACCAATCCCGCAGGAAGGCAGCCTTGCATGTTGTTTCCTAATCCAATCTGAACCTTGCGTTGCTGCCCATTTCCATTGATATCCATCGCCTGTAAGGGCTTGTGTAAGCGGTAAAAGGGCCGATGCTGCCTAGCTGTAACCTTTTTCATTTCGGCGCTATAGAGATACTCCCTGCATCATTCCAAAACAACGGTGGCATCGAGCAACTCGTACCGTTTACCGCTAGATTTCTGTATTCTCTGAAAAGCATCGGAATTCATGTAAATATTGCGCAAATAACACCGAAAACAATACTATTTTTTGTTGTATTTTTCCTTATCCTATGGTATACTAAAGCATATTAAAAGGAAAGGATGTGTTGTATATGTCATTTCAAGAAACCTTCTCAACCGTCAAGGAGCAGTTCATCCATGCGGATGTCAGCAAACTGGATTCACCCTTTGCTATCCAAATCAATCTGACCGGCAACGATGCGGGTACCTTTTATGTGGAAGCAAAAGACGGTAAGCTCTCCATTGAACCTTATGAGTACCATGACCGGGATGTCCTCGTAACCATTTCTTCTTCTGATTTTTTAAAAATAATTGCCGGAAAATTGGATCCGGTAATGGCCTTTACCTTTGGAAAGCTTAAAGCGGAGGGAAACATCGGCAAGGCTCTGGAACTTAAAAAGCTCATTAAATAGCCCATCAAAAACCCACGGAAAACGTTCGTCTTCCGTGGGTTTTTCCAAGGCATTAAAAAAGTTGTCTTTACAGCTGACGGTACATCCACTCAAGAATTTTTAACAAACTGCGGTGTTGCCCTGCGCTTTCCTCCTTTTCGGCATAGCGTACGGCGTCATATCCTTCCGTAGCTTGTAAATATCCCTCCTCTTCCATGATCGCATTGGTCGCCTTGTAGATCTCCAACGGGGTCTGGCTGGGAACAGGCGCCTTTTTTTGCAGGGCAAACCATAGAAGGGTCAGCCGGTATCCTTCCCGGTAGCCCCCTCCCTTCTTGCGATAGGTTTCATACTCCTTCCTCCAGCGCCGTTTGGTGATGCCTGAGTTCCGCCTTTTTTCCGGCCGTTTTGCCGCCGTAAATTCCACTTCATCGGAATAATAAATGTTTTGCTGGACCCTAAAGGCCCGTTTTTCCTGTAAAAATAGCTGCCGGAGCATACTTTTGAAGGATTCCCATAGATTTTTCATTTTATCAGTAAGTTTTCGATGGTAACATATCAAAAAATATAGGGCCGTTGCGGGGATCAAATACTGAAACACCATCTGCAGCGCTAAGGCCGCCGGGCTTGCTTGAATCGTAGATGGGTCAAGCTCCGGGAGCCAAGATTCCGAATGCATAGGTACGTCCGGTACCGCCTCATGCTTCGGGAGCGAAAACGAGATACCCTCCAACAGTCGGACGAAGCAGCCCCGTATGGTGAAAAGCAAGCCCAGAATCAGCAAAAAGACGAACGTCCAGAGTAGGTTTTGCTTTCGGATTCCCGGGGGAAGCAGGTGGGCTTTGTTGCCGCTGCCCCTTACCTGACGTTCAAATCCCCATTGGTTTTTTAGGACCGCGTATAGGGCGGCTACCGCCAAAAAGACCCACACCTGTACCGAGGGATGGTAAGGGAGCCCCAGCCAAGCAGTCAGCAAAGCGACAGCGGCGGCCAATATGAGTTCCAAGCTGAACAAATAAAAATGGAATATTTTTTGATAGGGCAGAAAAACCGCCTCTTCCCCAAGGATAAAAGCGGCGGCGGCCAGCAGCAAAACGCCAAACCGCGAAGGAATCCCGCAGGCAAGCCCGGCTGCTAAAAAAGCGGCTGTACCGACCACCAGCGAACAGACGCATCCCAACAGCCGTCGCCAGTGCGGAAAAAAGCCTTTCTGTTCCAGCATTTTCCCCCAGAAAAATCCCAAAATACCTCCCAACAGAACCTCACCCAGCTGCAGCAGGCAGGCAAGCACAGAATAAGCGGGGTCGAAGGCCGTATACAAGGCAATCAAAGGATAAAAGCTGAGAAACAGGGCCATACACGCCAGGAATTGTAGGATAACGCTTTCATGCTTTTTCATACAAATCCTCCTCCCGGCAAAACGCGCCGCTCACGTCGTAAACCTCCAGCCCCGGGGAAACCGGCCGGGCCGGCGGAGAAACCAACAATATTTTAACCGCTATTCCCCTTTCCTGCTCTTCCTGCACAAAACGGAGCAAGCTGCCTTCCGCATGAGCGGTCACAATAACCAGGTTGGTTGCTTCCAATTGCCGGACTTTATCCCTCAAAAATGAATCAAAATCCTGTGCAACCTCCAGCCGAAGCTGCGCTAAAACCCGCAAGAGCTGTATCACATGCGTCCTTCCCCAAGCCTCATTGGTACAGGTTATGGACGCTTCCTTATTTTCATTAGTAGAAGCATTTGTTAAAAAACGTACTGGAATCCCGCTCGCCAAGGTGCTGTCAAAGCATGCGGCGCATACATGCACGCCTCGGTCGGCCACCACGCGGTTAACATGATCCCAGGCCCTTTCCGAGTTAGTCTGCATATTCAGGACTACCGCCAGTTTTTGCTGTGCAGTTGCGTCGAATCGGTGTACCATCCATTTCTTTTCCTTTGCCGAGGCCATCCAGTTGATATGGCTCAATGGGTCAAACTCCTCGTATTCCCGTACCCCGCAGCGCAAAAAAGGATCCGGCAATAATCTTCTGCGCACCATCAGCTCCCCTACGCTGTGACGTGAGGACAATGCAAACTCATCCAACGGGAGCGGCCGTGGCAGGACGGTGATACTGGATCGGATTGCAGCCGGTTTGGAAAGGACGACATTCCCCAGTAAGTCACCCGTAACCAGCGTCGTTTTGACGATAGGGTGTCCCCCATAACGCAGGCAGGTCACCTTCCATCTTCGTGTCACCTTCTGATGGCCGCGCAGCATAAAGAAACTGGGTACAAAACGAGTCTGATCTGTTACCGCCGACTGGGAACCCGCAAAGGAAAGCCACCTGGAGGTGGTAATTTCCGATTTTAGCCACGGTACGGGAAGAGCTTTCCGGTTGCTGATTTCCTCCACCAATTCCACCACATCGCCCTCATAGGCTTCTTTTGTGCTCAGATAGCTTTTGTATTCAATATGTCTTAGGCCATAATGTCGGTAGACTGCCTTCTGTAGCCGCCACATAATTCCCGTCAAAAGCAAAACAATCAAGATTTCCATCTTTCATCAGCCTTTCTCACGCGGAACGGGCAGCTCATTTAATAACTGTTCCATTATCTGCTCCGCTGTACCGGTTTGCGTTAAGTTCGCGCCTGTACACAGCAGACGGTGGCAAAGCACCTCCTTGCAAATCGCCTTGACGTCGTCCGGCAAAACATAGTCCCGCCCTTCGGCGGCGGCCCACCCTTGCGCGGCGTGCATCAGGGCAATGGCTCCGCGCGGGCTGATCCCCAAACGGATTCTTTCATGCGCTCTGGTCGCCCGGACTATGGAAAGGATATATTCCTTTACCGCTTCTCCAACCTTGACGGCGCGTACCTCATCTTGGGCTTGCAGCAGTTCTTCCCGGTTTACGACAGGCGCCAACTTCTCCATCGGGTTCCCATTGGCAAAACCCGTAAGCATCCGCATTTCATTGGTATCGTCCGGGTACCCCAATGACAGCCGCATAAAAAAGCGGTCCAACTGCGCCTCCGGCAGGGGAAAGGTTCCTTGGATTTCCACCGGGTTCTGCGTGGCAATGACCAAAAACGGCGAATCCAGAACATAAGTGGTTCCGTCAACCGTTACCTGGCGTTCCTCCATGCATTCCAACAAGCTGGACTGTGTGCGCGGAGTCGCACGGTTGATTTCATCCGCCAGCAAAATATTGGTAAACAATGCCCCTTTGCGAAAGAAATACGCTTCCTCTTTTTGATTGTAAAAATTAATGCCGGTCAGTTCAGAGGGCAATAGGTCAGGCGTAAATTGTACCCGTTTAAAGCGGCAGGATACCGAGGCCGCCAATGCCTTTGCCAGCGTAGTTTTACCCGTACCAGGATAATCTTCCAAAAGCACGTGGCCCGCGCACAGCATGGATACCAAAAGCTTTTGAATTGCTTCGCCTTTCCCTACGATTACTTGTTCTATATTTTGCCGAACCAACTTGCATACCTTTTCCGCCGTCATACTCATCGCAAATCCTTTCCATCGTATGTTTTATATATTTATTTTATAAATTATTATAGGATATCTCATTTGTTCCGTCAACACAATAAAGAGCAAAAATAAGATCCATCCTTGTTACCCTACGATTCTCTTTCTCTGGGGATCAACAAAATATTTTTCTTATACAAAACTGCGGGCACAATCTTACGGTATATCCCCAAGAGCCCTTCTATGGGAGGTAAAGCGGTCCTGTAGCCATCACATGGAAGAAATAGGATTTCATACTCCACCCCGAACAAAAAGCAATAAAAACCAGCCGGTTCCATACTGTTGCGGCGGTAAAAACGAATCCTCTTTTCCCGTACCTCGCGCTCCGACTGCCGTTTCGCTGAACGGATGCTTTCGGCTTCCACCAAAATCCCAGCCGTATACCGGTATCGCTCCTGGACGAGACGGAGGAAGCTGCTGCCAAAACCACTCCCCCGCAGATCCTCGCGGACAGCGAAATAATCCAGCAACAACCATCCCCCGGCATCGGCGGACGCTAAGAACGCATAGGCAAGCAGGCGCCCCTCTTCCCATAATCCTATTCCATGGTACATCCCCTTTTTTACCAGAGATAACATCATAGCCAACGGTTTGCGTTCGTTGGAAGGAAAATCGTGTTTCATCCGGTCATGATAAAAAGTTTGTATTTCTTTTGTGGTCAATTCTCGTATCTGTAACAACGTATCCCCGTCCTTTCTGCTGATAACGAGTATAACACACCCCTTTCCCTTTGGCAAACCTCTACAATACAGCTATCCTAAATCGGACGCTCTTTACAAACTAAAAAAGCTGTACTTTATAGGCACGCAATTGAGGATTTGATAATCCGCGTCTTTTCCGGCATACTATAAAAGAAAAGGAGGAGCTGCAAATGCCTATCCATCCCTATGTGAATTTCAACGGAACTTGCCGGGAAGCCGTGACCTTTTACGCCTCTGTTTTTCAGACAGAACCGCCGCAATTTATGACTTTTGGCGACCTGCCTGAAGACGCTGATTTTCCCTTGCCCGAAAAAGCCAAACATTTGATCCTGCATACTAGGCTCACGATCTGCGGTAGTGATGTCTTATTTTCCGATACCTTTCCCGGAAATCACTGTACGGTAGGCAGCCACATCGGCTTAGCCGTAATGACAGATTCCGCCGAGAAAATCAAGCGATATTTTCAATATTTAAGCGAGGACGGCGAAGTCGAGATGGAACTTCAAAGTACAGAATGGAGCCCCCTATACGCATCTTTGACCGATCGTTTTGGTGTCGCGTGGCAACTCAACCAGACATCGGTAGGTGGAAAGGGACGCACCCTGCCGTAAGAAGCGGGGTGTTCCTTCCTTTTTTATTGCCCATGACCGGTTACCGTAGAAACCGGACGGCATCAATGAAAAACAACGGCTCAACCATACGTTCTGCATACTAAGGGACCAGCTCGGCTAAAAACACACTGTTTAGATTGGCATCGCATAGGAGCCTGCATTTGCCGGCAGCTGGTCAAAACGTTTCCGGCCCTTCTATAATTCCCAAATCAGCGCTATGTCATCGGCTGCCTGAAACATATCGACGTAGCAAACCTGCAATACCAGCATAATACTTATTATTGTTCCGCCAAGCATAGGTCAAATACCGTCTTCGTGCGCGCCATCCCGTACCTTCTGTTTGTGGTACTTCCCCCGAAAACGGCACACATCCGGAAGAAAAAACCATGTAAAATAAGATAGCTCTTTTTCTTTCCATTGCCTTTGGAAAAGGCGGCGAATGTTACCGCGCCGCGCTTCATCCGTATTTTCTACTTACGACGGGAAATTCTAAGCATCAGAATCGCTATGAACGGAGGGCAAATATGTTTCCCGATCAAATCTATTACGAACCGAAGGTTTTGGAATATCCACTGGGCCAAAAGTTACACCAACGTTACGGCAACCTGCCCTGGATTCCCATACAAAGCCACAACCGTATTGACGAATTGCGGCAAAATCCAAACAGCAGCTTTGCTCAGATGAAGCGGCATTTGATCCTAGGCATACGAAAAACACACCGTTATGTGCCCAATCAAAAAGTATCGGATTTTTTGGTTCCCTACACCTCCTCCGGCTGTTCCGCGATGTGTCTTTATTGTTATTTGGTATGTAATTACAACAAATGTTCCTATCTGCGCCTTTTTGTCAACCGGGAAGAAATGCTGCAAAAGCTCGTCCATGCTGCCAGGAAGTCCACCCGTGATTTGACCTTTGAGATTGGCAGCAACAGCGATCTGGTCCTGGAAAACACGCTGACCGGGAACCTGGAGTGGACAATAGAGGAATTTGCCAGGGAAAATAAGGGGTTTTTGACTTTTCCCACAAAATTTGACGCAGTCGCTCCATTGCTTCCCTTGCATCATAACGGTCGGATAATTGCCCGAATGAGCGTGAACCCCGCATCCGTGATCCGGCGAGTGGAGCTCGGTACCTCTCCGCTTTCAGCCCGCATACGGGCTATCAATCAATTGAGTGAAGCAGGTTACCGGGTGGGGCTCCTGCTTGCTCCGGTAATCCTGTTGGAAAACTGGAAAGCTCTTTACACCGAACTAATTGACCAATTGGCCGCGGAGCTTTCCGAAAAAGTAAAGAGGGAAGCCTTTCTGGAAATCATCTTCATGACCTATAGCTTTGTACACAACGCCATCAATACAGACGCCTTTCCCAACGCGGTTGCTCTTTATAACCCTCAACAGATGACCGGGCGTGGACGCGGCAAATATTATTATCGTCCCAAGCTGCGCGAGGAGGGGGAAGCATTTCTACGCGAACAGCTTTCCAGAAAACTTGGCAATATGCCCATTTTGTATGTGGTATAACCTAAGCAATTGTCTATAACCGTCTCGCATAGAAACAGGTACAATTGCAAAAATCATCAAGGCGCTGTATAATAGAAATTAAATAAAAAGTTTAGAAAGCAGGCTTGTCCCGCCGCAAATGGAGGTATCCCCATGCAGATACATGAATCCGGAGAAGATTATTTGGAAACGATTCTGATGCTGAAACAGCGTCTGGGTGTAGTCCGTTCTATTGATATCGTTCGGGAAATGAACTTTTCCAAGCCTTCTGTAAGCATTGCAATGAAACGCTTCCGGGAAAACGGATACATCCAGGTAGATTCGGAAGGTTACATCACATTAACGGAAAAGGGAAAACAGATTGCACAACGGATTTATGAACGCCATATGGTCATTGCTGCCGTCCTGATGGCTCTTGGCGTAGACGAGGCCACCGCCTACCAGGATGCTTGCCGGATGGAACACGACCTCAGTGAAAAAAGTTATCAATGTATCAAGGAGCATTACCTAACGAAGCAGAATAATCCCAAATAATTGCCCTTACAATTAGCCAATGCAAACATATTGCGAAAAACTTGACAAATCGTTATCGAAATGGTAAAGTATAGGTGGGGTTAGAGAACGCTAACCAAGCCGTCTTTGGACGGTTTTTAAATAGCTTTTAGTTAGAATAAACTAACCCAATATTTTTGATAGGGGGCAGCCCTTACGTGTTAGATGCGTTCCTCGTGCGGCATTGCGCGCCTACTTTAGCGGGTCTCAAATGTGCAAACCTTTTTAGCTACCGCGGTTACCGCTCCCAAAAAGAGTTGAAAAGGCTTGTACAGCGTTGGGATGCCATCCTGAATAAAAAAGGGGTTTCTATAACCGTCTTACATGCCTCCGAAAATTTTTCGTTATTGTATGTGTATCGGTGGACTAAACTTCTCTCTGATTGGTCACAAGAAGGGGTCCGCCATTATTTGGCCTCCTGTGGTTATCGTTTGGAGAACATGGACAGCGCAGTTTCCCATTTGGGCAAACGGATAAAACAAGGAAAGGAGTTCCCTCATGAAATAGGACTTTTTCTTGGATATCCCTTGGAAGATGTTCTTGCCTTTATTGAAAATGAAGGCCAAAACTGTAAATGCTGTGGCTGTTGGAAGGTTTATTACAATGAAGAAGAAGCTTTAAAGCAGTTTGCAAGATTTCAAAAGTGTACCCAAGTGTATTGTAAGTGCTTTTCAAAGGGAACTTCCCTTACTCGATTAACCGTTGCTTGTTAGCCTTTACTTTGCTTATTTCATTCTATATTTCCTCACAATAATCAAAAGAACCCTGTCAACTTACAGACAGGGTTCTTTTGCGTTTCCTTTTAACTCAGATTAGATCGGGAAAGGTATATTTTTTGATGCGATACCAAGCTTGTCCTTTCAAAACCTATCAAAAATAAACGTCTGTTTTTCAAACCTAGCCACATCCTTTATCGGCCTTGACTAGCCCAAAGCGACGTCTAAGATCATCATGATAATAAATCCTGCCATTACCCCAAGAGTACCAGTATTGGAATGTTCCCCCAAATGGGCTTCCGGTATCAGTTCTTCAACTACAACATACATCATAGCTCCTGCAGCAAAAGAAAGGAGCCAAGGCATAAGCGGCTGAATCCCTCCTGCTATGAGCACGACCAAGATACCAAAAATTGGTTCCACAATTCCAGATAAACTACCGTAAAGAAAAGATTTGCGTGCCGACAAACCTTCTTGCCGTAAAGGCAAGGAAATAGCTGCGCCCTCTGGAAAATTTTGAATTCCAAGTCCCAATGCAAGGGCAACAGCAGCAGATAGGGAGGCGGCATCCCCACCGTGTTGTGACGCCAACGCAAAGGAAAGGCCCACCGCCATACCTTCCGGAATATTATGCAGCGTTACCGCAAAAATAAGCAATGTCGTACGTTTCCAGGAGGAATGCATTCCTTCCGGACATCGGGCGTCTACATGTAAATGCGGCAGAAAAAAATCCAATGCCAAAAGAAAAGCGATCCCTAAAAGAAATCCCCCAGCTGCTGGGATCCAGCCGATTAGCCCTGCCGTTTCCGCCTCTTCAATTGCCGGAATCAATAAGCTCCATACAGAAGCCGCTATCATAACGCCGGCGGCAAACCCCAGAAAGATACGCTGAATCTCTGCCTTTACTGTTTTACGAAAGAAAAAAACCATAGCTGCGCCTAAACTAGTCATCAAAAATGTAAACCCCGTGCCAATAGAAGCCCACAATACAGGAAGCATCGCTTTCCCTCCTTTTAAATAATAATGGTAATATAACAAATTTTTTGATTATGATACATGATCTATCCGGTTAGGTATTTATAACTAATAATAAAATACCATGCTCTCTTTTTCGTGTCAAGAGGGAAAGAGTAGATGTAGAAACTACAAAAAAAGAACCCA
>CAMMKL010000039.1 GCA_946497265.1 uncultured Clostridia bacterium
AGTCCCTGTATATCCAGCCGCCTTATTTTATTGTGCTCAACAAAATGCTGACGGCGTTGACCCTTGCCGCGAAAAGCGGGGTGGATGTGCGGATTATGACGCCGCATCACCCGGATAAATGGTATGTGCATATGCTTACACGCGCATACTATAAGGATCTGATCCGGGACGGCGTGAAGGTTTATGAATACACGCCCGGATTTCTCCACTCAAAAACCGTTGTGGCGGACGATGTATTTGCTACCGTCGGCACCATCAACTTTGACTACCGGAGCCTATACCTCCATTTTGAGTGCGGGACTTGGCTGTTCGGCGGCAAAGCGGTTATGCAGGTAAAGCAGGATTTTTTAAACACCCTTTCCGAATGCACACAGATTTCCTTAAAAGATTGTCAAGCGATCAAATGGTACAAACGGCTGCTAAGCGGCTTATTGCGTCTGTTAGCCCCTTTGCTGTAGCTGTAGTGCTGGTGAATAAGGATGGAAGTCTGTGCATTACAACCCGAAACAGTAGCCGGAAAGGAAAGAACCTCAAAAATTTTGTTTTCCTCTGTTATTTTTTACAATTATGGTATATGATATCTACACTGGAAGAATGGCTTTAATAGCGTTATTCTTTCAAAACCGTTCTTTTTAATGGAGGCAGAAACCATGAATGTTCTGATTGTAGGCTGTGGAAAGCTTGGCGTCCGGATTGCCGGCATCCTGGATCATTACGGGCACACGGTATCGGTGCTGGATGAGGACGAGGATAGACTGCAAAGGCTGGAGGCCACCGGTTTCGACGGACTGCTGATCGCCGGCATGCCGATGGATATGGAGGTACTGCGCAACGCGGGCATTGAGGCCTGCGACGCGGTAGCGGTCGTGACTGCCGATGACAACTTAAACATTACCGTATCCCAAATTGTAAAAGAGTTTTTCCATGTAGAAAATGTAGTAACGCGGATTACCGACCCGGCCCGGGAAGCGGTGTTCCACCATCTGGGATTAAAAACGATCTGTTCCACCAAACTGACCTGCTCCGCTATGGTAACCGCCCTGACCCAGACCTGGGAGGAAAAACAGATCACCTTTGAAACCAGTACCATGGCGTTCCGCATGCGCGCCATCGACGCTTCCCAGATAGGGCGCCCGTTGAAGGAAATCCCGTTAAAATCCGGCGAAATCATTACGGGGGTTTTGCATAAAGATGGTTCCGCAACCCTATACGATGGCCGCCAAAGGATAATCCTGCAGGAATCGGACCGTATCATTTACACATATTTGTGCGATTAAAGGGGAGAGTAAAATGAAAGTGGTCATTATTGGCGGGGGGAATTTGGGATTTTACCTTTCCAAAAATATGTTGGACCGGGATTACGAGGTAAACCTTGTGGAAAGCAACAAAACCCGCTGTATGGAACTGGCAAACAAGCTGGACGCGGAAGTCATCTACGGCGACGGTACCGAATTGGAAGTACTTACACGCGCCGGGGTGGGCCGTGCCGACTGCGTAATCTGTGTTACAGGAAAAGACCAGGATAATCTGGTTGCCTGCCAGATCGCCAAAAAGAAGTTCAAGGTAAACATTGTGATCGCCCGCGCTAACAACCCGCGCAACCTGGAAGCGCTGCGCCGGTTGGGGGCCGATAACGCTATGAGCACCACCGAAATCATCACCAGGATGATTGAGCAGGAAGTGGATTCCGCCGGCATGCACTTGCTCGCCAGCTTAAACCGTGGTAAAGCGGCCATTTCCGCTATTACCCTGCCGGAATACTCCCATTTGGACGGACGGGCGCTAAAAAACATCGCTATGCCGCCTTCGTCTCTGATCGTATCCATTGTACGCCGGGAACGGCTGATTATCCCTCAGGGTGATACCATCATTCATTCCGGGGACGAAATAGTCGCGGTTTGTGAAAATGGTTATCAACGGGAACTTATAAAGCTGTTTAAGTAAAAAGTTGGGTGCTGTTTTATTACAATACGACGATTTTCGATAGCAATTTACATGTGGTAATTTTCACTTTTCTATGTGTTATCCTTTTGTTATTTTGGATGCCTTAGCCAGGGGTTCCAATTATGAAAAAATGATATCTATTTAATGTACAAACCATATTCCTATAGGAAAATCGCCCGGCAAAATTCCGATTTGCCGGGCGATTTCTTATAAAAGATTAGAAAAGGGTAAGGGGTAGGCGAACTTCAGAACAAGGGCCCTATGGTCTGAACACAGTGCCTTGGGGTACAGGCCGACGCGTTGGTTGCTTATGGCAACCGTTTCAAAAGCATTGGGATGGCGGATTCAAAATCGACGCCATACCAGTTGGCATTTGGGTTTTCCATTGTGATACGGATGCACGAAACGGTATAATCCGCCGCGATCTGCATACTTTCTGTAAGGCTCTTGTCGCGCATCAGGGCGCCGACAAACGTGGATGCAAAAATATCACCGGTTCCGTGATAGCTTTTCGAGAGCTTTTCATGCCAATAGGGAGTATAAACATCAGAGGCGCTATCGTAGCAAAGCACGCCGTAGTTGCCGTTTACGTTCACGCCCTTTAAAATTACCTTTCCACAGCCCAAGGCCGCCAGGCGGCGAAGCAGCACGCGTACATAGGCCTCGTCGTATTGTTCGGCATAAGCGGTGCCGGTCATAAAGCACGCCTCCGTAATGTTCGGCAAAACGATATCCGCCATGCCGCACAGTTTGGCCATTGCTTTTGGGAATTCGTTGTCAAAGGCGGGGTACATTTTTCCATTGTCCGCCATGGCAGGATCCACAACGGTTACCGTTTTGTTTTTCTCTTTGAAGCGATCCATTACGGAGATAACAGTCTGAATCTGTTGGGCAGAAGCAAGATAACCGGTATAAATGCCGTCAAACTGGATGCCTTCTTTTTTCCAATGGGAGGCAATTGGTACAATCTGGTCGTCTAAATCTTTGCAGGTAAAATTTTGAAACATGGTATGTGTGGACAAAACGGCGGTCGGAATGATCGCTGTCTCCACGCCCATAGCGGAAATGATGGGAAGCGCTACCGTAAGGGAGCATTTCCCAAGGCAGGAGATATCCTGGATGGTGACGATTCTTTTCATTTCATATCCCTTCGTTCCTATGCAGAATTGCGGCGCAAGAAGCGGTTGCCGGCGGAATCCTGCTCTTGCGCTGTTGCTTTTTTATGGTATAATAATAACGCATAACTGTGAACTTGAAAATATACAGTTATTAAAAAAATAAACAGGACAGTTTTGAGTTATGTTATACGATTACTTACTATTGGATCATAAATCGAAGGAACCTCTTTATGCCCAGCTTTATGGTAAAATCAAGGCTGCTGTAGAAAAAGGTCATTTGGCGGCGGGGGAGAAGCTTCCCTCTATCCGGCACCTTTCCGAAAGCCTGCGGGTAAGCCGCACCACGGTAGAGACGGCTTATCAGCAGCTTTGCGTAGAGGGTTATATCCAAAGCAGCCCCCAAAGGGGTTATTTTGTGCAGGAGGCGGTGCACACTTCCGGCCATAAGCCGGGGGTAATTCCACAGATCACCGACGAGCCCGGCCCGAAAGTCCGCTATAATTTTGGAAGCGATTGGGTGGACAGCGCGCACACGGACAGCAAGCTTTGGAAGAAGCACGTGCGGCAGGTGCTTAATCGCCAGGAAGCCATTGCCTCGTATGGGGAACATCAGGGGGAAACCGCTTTGCGGGAGGCCCTGGCCGCTTACAGCCACAGTGCAAGAGGCGTCGCCGCCTCCCCGGGCCAGATTGTCATCGGCGCGGGAACCCAGCCTTTGTTATACCTTTTGTGCGGCCTTCTAAAACCGGAGGAACGTCGGGTAGCCATGGAAGCGCCCGGGTTCCAGCAGGCGGAGCAAGTTTTTGCCGACTGTAGTATTCCGGTACGATTCCTTCCGCAGGATCAGGACGGGGTAACAATCCGGGAGCTGGAAGCTTCTATGGCCAAAGTACTGTTGGTAAGCCCCTCCAACCGGCTGCAAATCATCCCAATGGCAAGGCGCGTCCAACTTTTGCAGTGGGCGGAACGCACCGGGGGGATATTGGTGGAAGATGATTATAACGGCGAGCTGCGCTACCGGGCCCGTCCAGTTCCCGCTATGCAGGGGATGGCAAGCGAGCGGGTGGTTTATTTGGGTTCTTTTTCTAAGCTATTGCTTCCTTCGGTGCGAATCGGTTATATGGTGCTGCCGGAACCCCTGCTGAAACGCTATCGGAAACGGGCTGCGCGCTACAATCAAACGGCTTCCAAAATTGAGCAGCTCGCTTTGGCCGACTATATCCGAGAGGGCCGGCTTGAAAAGCAGTTGCGCCGATTGCGCAAGCTGTATGCGGTAAAAAGCACCAGGCTTACGGAAACACTGCGGCAGATGTTTGGCCCCTTGATCGATCTATCTCTACAAGAGACCTCCTTGCGTTTATTGGTTACGGTCAAAAACGGGATGGATTCCCGGGAACTGGTGCAGCGGGCACGAACGTATGGGGTGCGTCTGCAGGAAGCCCGGAATAGGGAAGGGTGTGTGGTCCTGGGATTTGCCGGCATACCGGTAGAAGAGATGGCGCCGGCGGTAGCCCGGCTCAAAGAAGCTTGGCTCGTGTAAGTAATTATTATTGATAAAGGAAAGAGAAAGGGATCTATGTTTGCATTTTCGTAAAGGAAGTGAGTTTATGAGTACAAAAGATATAGATATTTATCTCGAAAAATTAGAAAAAAAGATAAATGAATGACCCAAGATAAACGTTATCTCAAAACACTGATCGACCATCCTAATTCTGAAATTAGGTATCAGATATGCGAAATTTTTGGGAAGTTCTATTGTCAAGAAACAGAGCAGTATCTTCTGGAATGAATCAAGGACAAAGATGCATTGGTGCGGGTGAATGCAGTTGACGAATTATCGCAAAGTAACTCGCTTGTAGTCTTAAAAATACTTGCATCTCAATTGCGTAATGAGAATTATTTAGTCAGAGGTTATATCGTTTTATCTATAGGTGATATTGCCATGAATATAGGAGGTGAAGTAAAAAAGAGCGTAATTAATTTTTTACAGAAAGAAATGAAAAAAGATAGGAGCAGGTGGGTAAAGGTCAATTATTATTATTCATTGCACTTATTAGGTCAAAAAGAAGCATATAATCAATTGCTTAGCCAATGAAAGGATAAAAATGATAGAATCCGTTGTAATGCCATACATAGGATGAAAGATTTGCTTAATCGGGACAATGTGATGATAACCAAACATGTGATCGAAAAGCGGTTATTGATAGAAGAAGCGCCATCTGTTCAAAATAACCTTAAAGAATTGTTACTGTACCTTAATAAGTTTTACAATGCCCAAAGATAGGTTTTAAGGCCGGGAAGCAAACAGAAAACGGTCCGCGGCCAAGACAGCTCCCGCTTTCGAGATTGCTACAACTCAAGGAAGAAGACGTTTTTAGCGTAAACAATGCGCAGAAAAACGTCTTTTTTTCATTCGTTTTTTCACTCAGCCCCTCAGTGAAGAAAAATGGTGTTTGTTAATATTGTATATATAGGATTAGTGAAAAGAAACAAGATGAAACTTAGCCTGTTATATGAGAACTACAAAAAGCCTGAATTGAATGATCCTTTTCACGAATATTCATTTGACTTATTGTAGGAACTATGCATTGTTAATCTTCTGGAATATCATATATAATTTTCTCGTTAACATTTTGTTCAAAGCCTGTCCATGAATTATTTTAAAGTGATATCGGAAAGTGGAGAGAGAAAAAGATGGACAGGCTTTGCAACGGATTTTGAGGAGATGAGGGATTTGAAAAAGTGGAAGAAAAAAGCAAAAAGCCTGCTCGCCGTTTTCCTGTGTGTTTCGGTGTGCATTACCTCCCTGCCCATTCAGGCGTTCGCGCAGGGGGAAGCAACACAGCAGGAGGCCGCCGCAGATGCGGCAGGCGAGCCCAGGCAGGAACTGGACAAAGACCCTGTGATCGTCGGGGAAGCAACCCTGGGCCGCGACGCCTATACCAAACGTTTCGCCACCTCCGACCGGTCCTATATTGCGGCGGTATATGAGGAGCCGGTCCATTATCAAAACGGGGAACAATGGGAAAACATCGACAACCGGCTGGAGCTGGAAGAGGACGCCGAAAACGGCCCGGTATATACCAACAAAGCGTCCGATGTCGATGTGCAGTTTGTCAGGACCAGCGGGGAAGGAAAGCTGGTGACCGTCACTTGGCAGGAAGACAGGATCGCCTGGGGCTTAAATCCGGCCGGATCCTATCAGCCTCCTTCCTCTGATGAAGAATCAACCGATTTTGAGGAGGAATCCGAAGCTGCCGAAGAAACGTCCCCGTCTGAAGGAGATTCCGCAAGCTCCGGGGAAGCTCCGCACGCATCGGAAGGACAGCCGGATTCCTCCCTACAGGATGCGCCGGAGGGGAGCGCAGAAAAACAGGAGGGCGCCGTCTCATCCGTCCTTCCGGCAGGTCTGAAAGCAGAGGATGGCGCAGGTTCAGCAACAGCCGGGCAGACCTTCGGAGCTGGTGAGGAAACCTCTTCTATGGTTCCTTCCAAGCCGGATGTGCCCTCGGACGTACCGGTAGAATTGGAACAAGCGGTCGCCGTACAGCCCTCGGAATTCCAGGTGGATCCGGCGGAAGAAGAGCCGGTTGCCGCCCTGTTTTCCGCCCCCGTCAATCCGGAGGAGCTCACCGATTCCGCCGAAATCGAGGAGTATAACCGGGAGCAGACTGCGGTGAAAAATCTCACGAGCAGTGGTATTTATGAAGAAATTCTGCCGGGGATCGACCTGAGATACATCCTGCATTCCAACGCCATCAAGGAAAACATCATCGTGAAAAACCGGGAGGCTGTCTCCCTGCTGCCCTTGTCCTTTACCATCGACCATCCGGGGCTTGCCATCCGCAAGGAAGAAGACGGAAGCCTTTCCCTGTACAAAGAGGAAGAACCGGAGAAAGCGGTCTTTACCTTTTTGGCCCCCTTTATGAGCGACGCAAACGGCGCTGTCAGCTACGATGTGGAATATCAGGTAAGCGAAAGCGGGCAGGAGGGGCAAAGCGTGCTGACCGTTGTGCCCGACCGGGAATGGCTGGAGGATGAGCAGCGGGTTTTCCCTCTTTTGATTGATCCGATTACCAAGACGGAAACTTCCAGCAACGAGCCGATCAAGGAGGCCTTTGTCACGCAGGTAGACCCGAACACCAATTTCGGAAACGTGGAGTTTATGACGACCGGCAGTACCCGTTCCGGCCACAAGACAAGAAGCCTGATCAAGTTCGATAACCTTCCGGAGCTGGATAATAGGGCTACCATCCGCCGTGCGTACCTGCGCCTGACGACCTTTGACACCGAGGGCGCGGGCATTGCCTACAACCCGCCCCTGCGCAACCCGTATCAGGACGGGGAGACCGTACAGGTGAACGCCTACCGGATGACCACCAACTGGAACACATCCAGCGTAACCTGGAACAGCTTGTGGAGCGCCTCGTATCTTGTGGGGTATGACAGGAATGCGATAGATTACGCGAAGGTCGATAAGCACGCCCAATACCATTGGGATATCACCAAGGCCGTAAAGGGCTGGTACCGCGACCCTTCCACGAACTACGGTATCATGCTCACCAATGACGATGAGACATCCGCCACGAACCGGGTATACTTTTCGACCTCGGACTGGGCGCTGGTCAATGAAAGCGCGGAATACAAACGGATGTATTACCCCATTGTGGAGCTGCTGTACTGCAACAACAGCGGCTTGGAGGATTACTGGAGTTACCATTCCCAGAGCGTGGGCCGCGCCGGGACGGGGTATGTCAACGACCATACGGGGAAACTCGTCTTCGTACACGACGATACCGCCACGCCGGGCAGCCGGATGCCGGTGGCCGTGAGCACCATCTTCAACAGTACCCAGGAGCAGTGGAATTTCAAGCACAGCCCTTGGGATTACGGTATAAACAACGGGGCGACGGACTGCCTGCCGCGCACCGGCATGGGGTGGAAATTAAACCTCCACCAGACGTTGGTGCCGGTGGACGCAAGCCTGGGCCTGACGGAGGAATACAAGTATGTGTTCACCGACAGCGACGGAACCGAACACTATTTTTACGAAAAAGACGGGAAGATCATCGACGAGGACGGCCTGGGCATGGAGGTAAAAAACGGCCGGGAAGCCAAGATGATCGAGATGAAGGACGGCAGCAAGCTGGATTTCGACAGCGAAGGCAGGTTGGAAGTCATCACCGATACCAACGGAAACGTCATGGAGATCGAGTGGACCTACAAGCTGGGCGTGTGGGTCATTACGGGCGTGTCCGATGCGGCGGGGAACCACATCTCCTTTGAGATCGACTGGAACGACTTTATGCTGATGTCCATGACCGATCAGGCGGGACGCAAGACGACCTTCCATTACGACCGCGACAACACCTATATCCACCGTTTTCTGGACGGCATTACATATCCGGACGGGACGACGACCCATTTTTACTACAACAAAACGGGCGGATACGACCAATACCAACTTACCGGGGTGGAAAACGCAGACGGATACCGGGTGAACTACACCTACAATAACCGCAAGCAGGTGACCAAGGTCACCGAGAAAAACGGGAATGCAACCGGCCAGGAGCTGCAGATCTCCTATGGGGACGACAACACCACGACTTTCCGCACCAGCGGCCGGGACGACGTGATCGGGAACAGCGACGACATCCTGGAGACATATACCTTCAATTACGACGGCCAGACCAAAAGCATCAGCAGCGAGCTCGCGGACGGCACCCACCTGGGCGGGGCGAACTATGAGTACACCTCCCCCAGCGGGAAGACGGGCGACCGGAAGCAGAACCGGATCAAGACCGGCTCGCAGGTGGGGAAGAACGTGGTAAACATGGCGCGCAACCACAGCGCGGAATACGACGACAGCGCGTGGATTCAGGGAGATAAATCGATTTCCACCCTTAGCTACTCCGATGACGAATACATGGGATATCGTGCGTTCAAGATTGAGAAAGCAGCTGCTGCCAGCCGGGAACGGGTTTACTGGCTGCAGCAGCTCAACACCCTGCAAAACGGGAAGACCTACACCCTCTCGGCCTATGTAAAGTACACGGGGGACGACCCGGACGGCGTGCGCCTGTGCGCCGGTACGGAAGTGGATTCCGAAATGATCTTTGCATATTCCGACCCGGTCACCCACCGGAACGGCGAGGAATGGGAACGCCTTTCTGTCACGTTTACCATACCGGAGGAGCGCACCTATCCGTGGACTTGGATTTATCTGGATTTGGAAACCGACAAAGCGGGAGAGGTTCTGTTCGACTGCATACAGTTGGAGGAAGGGGAAACCATGAACCCGTATAACTTTGTGGAAAACGCGGGCTTTGAATTCAATTCCTCCGGCATGCCGGAATACTGGATGAGCGGATATATCGAGTACGGGGAGCAGGGGTACGCCTCCGGGCAGAAGTTTGGCCAGGCGGTCACGCTGGAAAGCGAGCCGCACTATTCCACCGGCCTGAGGCAGAGATGCGTTGTGACGGCGACGGAAAAGGATACCTTCATCATTAGCGGGTGGGGCAAGGCGAATTCGCTGCCCGGCACCAAAGAGGACGCCGTGTTCGGTGTGCCGGTCAGGATACAATACGCGGATGGGTTTGAGAGGAGGATCGAGTGCAATTTTAACTTCGACACCACCTCTTGGCAGTACGTCTCGAAGGCGTTTACCCTGGACGACGGGACCAGCACGGAGAGAGAACCGGTTGCCATCTATGTATTTACCGATTACATGCACAACATGAACAAGGCGTACTTTGACAACATCCAGCTCATCAAGGACGACGCCCCCACCTATACCTACGACAACGAAGGGAACCTGGTCAGCGCCACCCAGATGGAGCAGGACAGCCAGTTTGCCTACTCCAACGACAACCTGAGCAAGATCATGGACGCCAAGGGGAACTTTACTTACTACAACTATGACAGCGAAACAGAGAATGTGACGGTAGCGCGGAACCGCCAGGGGATTGAGTACAATTATTCGTACGATACGTATGGAAACGTGACGGAAGCGGTCGTACAGGGCAAGCCCAATGCAGGCCCCCCTTTGAAGGGTAACGATTATTATATCCGCAACAAACGCAGCGGGCTGTATATTGATATTTCGAACGCTTCCACTGCCTATGGAGCGGCTGTGATCCAGTTCGACGCACAGCGGACGGATCACCAGAAATTTTATATCTTAGGGGCGGACATGGACGACGGATACTTCTGTTTCATCCGGGCGCGCCATGGGGAAAATATCGGCTTTGGCCCGAAGGACTACACGGACGAAGAGGGCGCCCAGATCGTCACCATGAGCGATACCGGCATACCTGCGTCGCAGTGGTACCTGCAATACAACGAGGACGACGGCAGCTACAGCTTTAAGAACAAGGCTACCGGCAAATACCTGGATTTGGCGTCGGATTCCAATGAAAAAGGGGTCAACCTGGTCCAGAAGAGCAAGGACGTTTCCTCCCCATCCCAGCGGTGGTTTTTGGAACCCGCCGAGAGTACCGGCGACCAAATGACCGCTTCGGCCACCTACACGCAAAACGGGGCGTTTCTGGATACGATCACGGACAATTTCGGCTACCAGACCGAATATGAATACGACCAGAACCGGGGGACGCTCAGCAGCATGACCTTAGTAAGCGGCCGGCCCGAGGAGCGCACGACGAATTACACCTACGACCCCGACACCGACCAGATGCTGTCGGTATCGCAGGAGGTAGGGAACCAGACGGTGACAAATACCTACCAGTACGACCAAGACAAGCTGACGAGCATCGGCCACAACGGTTTTACGTATCATTTTACCTATGACGATTGGGGGAATACCGTTTCCACAAAAGTGGGCAATCAGGCGCTGATGACCAATTCCTATGCAAACGGCAACGGCAAGCTGCTGAAATCCACCTACGGCAACGGGGATACCATCGGGTATGGGTACGACAAACAGGAGCGTCTGACCCAGCAATACAGCAACGACGTGTTAAGCTATGAATGGACGTACGACGGCCGCGGCCAGATTGTGCGGCATGAAGACCATAGAAACGGCGTGGAGTACCAATACAGCTACGATTCCCTGGGGCGGCTGCTGCAGGCGAAGGGGAGCGACGGCACGCGCTATAAATACAGCTATGACGTGTACAACCGTGTGACGGACGCTGAGTACCGGCTTGGGGAGACGACGCTCGGGGTGCGGCCGAAATTCAATGTGTTCGACCAGACGACGGAGCTTACAAACCTCTACAACGGCGGCGAGCAGAACATGCTCTACTACGAATACGACGAATTGGGCCGTCCGACTAAGGTCAAGCTTTACGACTACGAAAAGGACGGGTACTTAAACGAGCAGAGCTACGAATACTTAAGCCCCGCCGAAGGGAAGACCAGCACGCTGATCAGTAAATACAAAGCGGGGAGTACTACCTATACCTATGAGTACGATGCGTTTGGGAACATCACCAAAGTAAGCGAAAACGGGGTGGAGAAGGCCTCCTATGAATACGATGAATTGAACCAGCTTATACGCGAGAACAACAAATATTTGAACAAAACCTTCTTCTATACTTACGACAAAGGAGGGAATCTAATACGGACAGATTGGACGTATTATTCTACCTTGGATCAAGTGCCTTTTATGACCTTGAACACGTATCATTATGGAGACACCAACTGGAAAGACAAGCTGACGAGCTTTAATGATCAGACGATTACCTACGATGAAATCGGCAACCCGCTTACTTATCGGGACGGATGGAATTTTACGTGGGAAAACGGCCGAAAGCTTGCCACGGCGGAAAAATCGGGTTATACTGTCTCTTATGAGTACAACGCGGACGGCCTGCGCACGGAAAAGACGGTAAACGGAGAAACGACAAAGTATTATTATAAAGGCAGCCAGCTACTGGGCGAAGAAAGGGATGGTACGACACTTTATTATTATTATGACAGCACTGGGCA
>CAMMKL010000040.1 GCA_946497265.1 uncultured Clostridia bacterium
CCTTCCAGTCGGCGGCTGCTTCGCCGCGAAGACCTTTGGAGATGCTGCCCGCCACATAGACGCGGGCAGGAGCGTTTTCGGCTTTTTCCAATATATAACGTACGGTTTCGGGGGAATCGGTCGTCGGACTGGTGTTCGGCATGGCCAGAAGGCTGGTCACACCGCCCGCAGCCGCTGCGGCGCACCCGGACAGGATGTCCTCCTTGTGGGTAAAGCCCGGGTCGCGCAGATGGACATGCATGTCCACCAGGCCAGGAGCGGCCACCAGACCGGAAGCGTCGATCGTTTCCTCCGCTTGTACGGAAAGGGTTTTTCCAACTGTTTTGATTTTACCGTTTTCAATGAAGAGGTCCAGCGTTTGATCCAGATTTTGGGAAGGGTCGATCACCCGCGCGTTTTGAATCAACAGTGTGCCCATTGTCCACTCTCCTTTCAGCGGCCCACAATCGCCACGCGATTGACGCCGTCGTAGCTTTCCACCTGTACGCGCACAATCTCGTCGCGCGCGGTGGGTACGTTTTTTCCAATATAGTCGGGGCGGATGGGAAGCTCCCGGTGCCCCCGGTCGATGAGCGCGGCGAGTTGTATGGATTGCGGCCGCCCGCGGCTCATAATTGCGTCGATGGCGGCGCGCACGCTGCGGCCGGTGAAGATCACGTCGTCCACCAGGACGATCTTTTTGTCCTGTACTGGGAAAGGGATCTCGGTAAGGTCGTTTTCGCCCTTTTTGTCATCCCGGTACGGTGTGATGTCCAGCTTACCCAGCAGTACGGGGCGGCCCTCGATTTCTTCAATTTTTTTAGCGATGCGCTCGGCAATCACCGCTCCGCGCCGCAAAATCCCAATGATACAGAGGTGTTCCGTCCCGCGGTTGCGCTCTACTATTTCAAACGACATGCGCGCGATGGCGCGCGCCATCGCTTTTTCATCCAGAATAACCGCTTTTTCCTGCACCGTTGCGCCTCCTTTTCCGAACAAAAAAACGCCTCCTGCCGCAAGGCAGAAGGCGTATGGTTCTACATTGAACGCATTTCCGGCAAAGTTCCGGAATTCTTTTCACGCAGACCGCCTTGTCAGCCTCACGGGACCAACTTAAAGGGTGTCAGGGAACGGTTTTTGTCAGATTTTCTGTCCTTCATTATACCCCACGCGGCCCAGCTTGTCTATAAAAAGTTTTGGAATCCAAAAACTTTTTCATTCACGCTCGATCCCTGCGCATGGAAAATCAGATATGGTACAATATAAACAAAGCGATGTGATAAGGAAAATGGGGGACTGTTATGCTGATCTTGGCACACCGGGGCGCGTCCGCATACGCTCCAGAAAATACCGGAGCCGCGTTTTGCAAGGCCATTGCATGCGGTGCAGACGGGGTGGAATTGGACGTACGCCTGACGAAAGACAGGCAGATGGTAGTCCATCACAATTTGGATATTCGGGAAACGTCCAATGGTTCGGGGGAGATATGGGATATGACCCTTTCCGAACTTAGACGCTTTGATTTTGGAAGCTGGAAGGGCAGGGAATTTGCCGGGGAGGGCATCTTGACGCTGGAAGAGGCTTTGCTTCTGGTAAAAGATATGGTTGTGATCAATATTGAACTAAAAGCGGAAGCACGGCCGGTTTCGAATCTGCCGGAGCTTGCCTGCGCTTTGATAAAAAAAATGGGGCTTTCGCGCAAGGTGCTTTTCTCCAGTTTCCAGCATGGGACGGCAATGGCCTGCAAAAAACGATTGCCGCAGGCGAAAGTCGGGCTTTTGTACAGCCGGCCGCTTTTTCGGCCGGTGGCATATGCCCGGCGGCTGGGGGCAGATGCCCTGCATCCTTATAAATATCTGGTTACACCGGGGCTGATACGCCGCGCGCACCGGGCGGGGCTGATGGTCAATACCTGGACGGTGGACAAGCCGGATTGGATACGGCGGTTTGCCCGATGGGGATGCGACGCGGTCATCACCAACACGCCGGGGCGGTGAAGGTTCCGCTCAGAATTGGATTAGCCCAATTTTGGGTTGGTGAAAAAAACGGGAAGGAATCATACAAATTGATTCCTTCCCGCTTCATAATGGTAACCGATCCCCGCGAGCTTTTGGCAAAGCTCCCATTGGTCGATGCAAAGGCTTTTGCAGAGCTCTTCTAAAGTGGGGTATTCGTCGCGCAGCTTTGTGTTGGCGTAGCTTAACAGGATAGCAGGGTCGTTTGGGATTGGCATCAAGATTTTCCTCCTTTGTTTTGGTGCGTATCAGTATAGCATGCAATGGAAAAGCCGGCAAGAAGAAAGAAAAAACAACGCATGCCCTGTTTTTGAAGCGTTGTGAAAAACAGCTTACGTAAACAAAGGCATACGTTGTTCCGCTTAGGTTTGTCTTTGGGGCTTACTTCTTGTCACCCTGCAGGCACTTGGGGGTTTTCGGCTGATAACTACCGCCGATCGAAACAGCGCCCGCGCCAAAGTTTGCCACCTTAACGACCAAACCGGCAACCTTATTCAGAACTTTCTTCATGCTTTCACCTCCTCGCGCTGTTTTTGTAGCTTGGCAACAAGCATTAGTATAGCGACTACTCCTGTAGCTAAGCTGGCCATGTAGGCATACGGTGCGGTTTGTGGAAACAGGAGGACGCCTAACAAAATCAAGGTACACTGGATGATGATGAAAAATCTGGAAATGCGTCTGTTCCTCATCAGCTTCTTTTCCGTCATGGGGTTGTTGGCGTTCTCAATCGGGGTATGAGAAAAGACGTAAATACCCGAAAGGATGCTGATCCCAATGGATAGCGGCAGATACAGCCCTACCGGGGTCAGCAGGGCGATGGCCAAAGCCGCCAAGAAAAGAAAATTGGTGCATAGGTTACAGTTTAAATAGGTTTTAGCATGATAGCCGCCGCAGAAAAAACGGATTGGGAACATAAAAAGTAAGTAAATAAATCCATACAAAATATGAGAAAAAATGAGAGACAGCAACAAAATCATAAAGACGGAAAATAGTGTGGAAAAACTCAATTCCAGCCCGTAAACGTATATGTCCCTGTCTTCCCGTTTGGCCGCGCCTTTGGCGATCAGCCAGTCCGCTGCCTTTTCCGAGACGAACTCCAGCATACCCAAATCCCCCGTTTCACAAATATTAATTTACCATAAATTATAAAAAAGTTCAATCTTTGTCCGCGAACGGAACTTTTTTGTCCGCGGATAGGGGCTTATGGAAATGGAGGGTGACAATTGCAACAAATATATTATCTTTGCAGGAATATGTCGCAATTCCATCGTACCGTTCCGCAGCGGATGCAACGCTCTTCAGCCCCAGGCCGTGTGTTTTTTTGTTTTCTTTGGTGGTGGGGAGCCGGCCGTTTTTATCAAAGGGGTCTTTGAGGACGGAATTTTTCACCTTTATAGCAAAAATATTGTTGTTACTCCCGCAAGAAAAACGGATAAAACGCTCCCCGCATTCCGGTATTTTCAAACAGGCTTCTATCGCATTGTCCAGCAGGTTCGAGAGGATGGCGCAAATATCGGCGGGTTCCAGGTTGCTGTCGGAGGGAAAATCCGCCTGGATGTGGATGGATATACCATGGTCGCGCGCAAATTGTTCCTTAACGTTTAGAATAGCGTCTACGATATCGACGCCCGTGCGTGTCAGGTTGTTCACAGCGTGCATTGGCCGCTGTACCTTGTTGATGTAGGCAAGGGCCTCCTCATAGCTTCCGTCGCTGATCAAGGATTTCAGTGCGATCAAATGGTTGTTAAAGTCGTGGTAGTTTTGTGCGTATTCCTTTTGCTCTTTATGGAGTGATTGATAGTTGTCTTGAAGATACTTTGCTTGCATTATCACCAATTCATAGTCGTGTTTTTTCTTTTCATCAATAAAAAGCAACCGGAACAGGATGTAAACAAAGATTAAACAGCCTATAATAAATAGCCATGCTGGGATAATAGCATTTCGCATTTCTTCGGTAGTTTTAGCAAATAAGGAGCTTACGATAAAGGAAACGCACATAAAGCTAAGGATAGCAATGACTACAATCAGCCTTACATATTTTGTTTGTTTCTTTTGAAATGAATGGACGAACTTTGTGTATATTAAGTAAAGGGCAATTAGGATTACTTTCATAACAATAATCCAAATACTCCGAGATAAGCCTACTTCGGTATAAGTACCATGAATAAAGTCTTGATTGTTACTGATGCTTGCTATAAAGTTTGCTGTGGCAAAGTCAATGATGTTCAAGACCATAATAAAAATCAGACAGATGATAAAATTTTGTAGTACTGTCCCCCGGCAGAGGAACTTGCCCAAAAACATAACGCAGACGATTGTTGTCATGATGGTGTAATAAGAAAACAGGCTGATCTGGTTCATGGCGATCACGACGGCCGTCATGCCCAAGCACAGAGCATATTTTGTGAGCCGCTGTTTACGGCCCCTGTATTTGGGTTCTTCATGAAGTTCGATTAAGCTAAAAAGGATCATAAATTCGACCAGGGTTGCAAGAACCTCAATGCTATAATACAGCACCATCATACAAGATTCCCCCAATAGTTATTTAAGGCCGCTTTTACATTGGCAAGGTTAGGGCGGCTGATGGGGATAACCGTCCCGTCTTCAAAATATGCATCCCCGTTGGAGATTTTATTAATGCGCGTAACATTGGCGATGCAACTGCGGTCGATATAAACGAAATCCTCTGAATTCAATTCCGAAAAGACCTCCGCCAGTGCTTTTCGTGTTTTGATCGTTCGGTTTTGTTCCATATGTAGGATCGAGTTTTTCTTATCTTTCATGATATAGAGAATGTCATGGTGCGTGACCTTTTCCAGGTAGTTATTGTTGGAAACAGTGTAATACTGCACGTTTTGAGTCATGATGAAGTCTAAGGCAGCTTTTAAATTTTCCGCAAGCTCTTCATGAATGCGGCTTTTTAAAATATAGCGAAAAGCGCGCACTTTGAAAGCGTCGATCGCATACTTTTGATGGGAAGTCAGGAAGATAATCAAACAGTACGGCAAAAACCGGTTGATTTCTTCCGCGACTTCCATGCCGCTTTTGGATAACGTCATCTCAATATCCAAAAAAATGAGATCGAAGTGTTTTTTCTCTTGCAGGTCAAAGGACAATAAATCTCCGTTTTCGTACTGCAGCGTTTTTGCGGGAATTTTGTTGTTCCGCAAATAAGCCCTGATTTTCAAATCTACATTTTTTAAAATGAGAGGATCGTCGTCGCAAATAGCAATCTTAATCATATTTCTTCCCCTTTTTTGTACGGAACCCGGCACATTTCCGAGGTGGCACTACATTTTGCTTTCTCCCCCGATTTGTGATATTTGACATTTGTCTAA
Source organism: uncultured Clostridia bacterium (assembly GCA_946497265.1). GTDB lineage: Bacteria > Bacillota > Clostridia > Oscillospirales > Acutalibacteraceae > CAMMKL01. The sequence goes on from CAMMKL010000040.1 coordinate 5,333, forward strand.
ATTATAACTTTATTATACGTAAATGTCAAAAGCTAATAAAGGGTTTGTCCGTGTTTTGTTGGTTTTTGTCCTTAAATTGTAGAAAAGTGACGCATTTATCGATTATTTTCGACGAAATAAGGGGTATGAAGCATATATGAAAGAAGCTGAAAGATGGAAAATCAATGAATACGAAGGCAAAATATTGAGAAAAATTGAATTATAATAGAATAATAATTTTTCATATAACATTTAATAATGCCGACCTATTTGTTTTTACTGGTTATATATATAAATCAATTATTTTTTGGAACTATGAGGTCTATCGTTTTGCATTTTTTATGCGTTATAAAGTGGTGAGAAAACGTGGATGCAATTTGTTGACAACAAAAAATACATCTGATATTTTGTGAACATTTTTTACTACATACTTTCATGCGGAGCGTTCGTCTCAAACTCGATGACCCATGTTGAAACTGTTTTAAAAAATAAGTTTATTAATCATATCAATAGCAATCCTCAAATAGCCATTCAGAATACGTTCCTAACGAAATTAATATTAATTAACAAAGTTTTTCCGGTTTTAATAACATAGATACCGTTATGATGGGCAAAAAGATACTGGATATAATTGTTAACATTATAAAACAATACATTACGATTCGTGGTCAAAAAATGACAGTTTAAGGACAAACGCTAGACAAAAAAACAATATACGATACAATAAAAACAAAATAAAGAGTTGATTAATTATAGAAAAATTGCTAATTTTTGTTTTGCGGGTAACAAGACGTCTTGTACATCATTTTCCATTTTTTATCAAAGAGGTGATTCCAATGCACAATGGAAGAGCGGAGTTCCTGAATGGAAGATAGAAGACAGATAAATTTAATGTTTATTATGAACGATTGGAGGATTTGTAATGAAAAAGTTCACAAAGAAATTAATCGCTTTATGTTCTTTGCTGGCTCTGTCCGTATCCCTTACAGCAGAAGCAAGTGCTAATACAGTGTTGGGGAATTGCTCAGGTGTTAGCTTTACTGGTTCCATTCGTATGACGGATTCCTCAACATGTACGGGCTATACTTCAATTAATCGTAGTCCAATATATGGAGATCGGAAAAGGATTGGAATAAACGGTAACTATAAAGAATCCACATCAAGCACTGAGAATATTGTCAGACTAACTATCGGTGGTATTATAGGAGAAGTTTCTGGTTTTCATACGGTTTGGGTCAATGGGAATCAAGCTTCTGTTTCTACAGAATGCTGAAAAATGAAGCAGTACCCACCTGTGTAAAGTTATGGTGGGTACCTTGTTTTTGGTTAGAAAGAGGTATTAATTTTGAAAAAAGGTTTTGCACATATTATAGGATTTTTTATTTTATGTTCTTTTTTGCTTACAAGCTGTTCCGGGCCACTTCAAAATAGGCCTAGTGTAGTAACAGAGGATCAGTGGGTTAGTGCGGATATTTTTTCTCTGAAGGGAACCTGCTCTGAGAAGGGATATTATTACTTAGAAAACGATTATTTTTTATGCTTTTTTGATGAAAGTACAAAAAAGAAAACCGTTTTATGTGCAAAAGCCGGCTGCAAGCACCAAGATGATTCCTGTTATGCATATACAATTGCTTTACCCTCTTTTATCTTTTTTTCTAATGGTAAATTATATACGATTGAGGTAAGCGACGAGGGATGTAAATTGATTCAGCGGGATGAAGATGGCAGTAACCGTGAGGAAAAATTAAGATTGATGAACGATATAGCCATTGAAAATAGCAGTATCACAATTGTCGATTATAAAGTCTGCAAAAACTGTCTTTATTATCAAGGAAATGTTTTAATGGAAACAATGGACGGAGAACTGTCTCAAAAGGTGTCGTTGCGAAGAGTAAACCTGGATACTTTCCAGGAGGAAGAAATCTATTCCCCAGATAAAAACGGGTGCTCTATTGTTTCAGTACAGCCGAACAAAATGATATTTCATGAATTTGATGCCCCGGAGCAGACAGAGAATGAATATGATCCTGAAGTGTATAATAGCGAAGAATTCCTGACAAAAAATACAATGAAAATTCAAATATGGGAGGAAAAAGATCATTCGATTAGGACGCTTCTGGAAACAAACCGTTGGGAAACGCTTGGAGCAATTTGTGCAGAGGAAGATTTTTTATATATTCTTAATTGGGATGAAGGACATCAAAAAAATGGGGTTCAAAGCCTCAATCTGAATACAATGGAAATGCGTGAAGTTATGGAGCCCAAAAAAGCCATTGATAATTTCTATAAATTGGGAAACTATGTAATGTTTTATATAGATCAGCGTTGGACTTCGTATTCAATCCCTGATTTCAAGGAAACCAACTGTACGATTTTTTCGGATGGATATCAGATTGAGCAGGGCACTCAGAATGGATATATTGTAACAAAGGTTCTGGAGAAGGTATCGGAAGGTGGTTTTGACAGAATTACAAAGCAAGGCTATTACTATATTAGTCGAGAAGACATGGAAAAAGGTGAACCTAATTATACGGAATTTTACGTTCGTAGCTATGATTAAGTATTCCAGACCTTATCAAAAGAAGAGAAAGCCGGTATTGAAAAAATACCGGCTTTTATTTTTATTCGTGGATGAGGATTGTTTCTATTATAAAGCAATGCATTACGATTCGCGGCCAAAAAACGACTGTTTAAGGACAAAATCAAAAAATATGGATTAGATATGTTATAATAAATCAAATGCAATCTGTAAATTGTTTTGGACAAAAAGTCTAAACTATTTGTAGGCTGCTTTAAAATCAGTACCGATGCGAATTGCGTTTCATGCAGAATCGTAACGAAAGAAAGAGGGGAAAGATATGGAGCTTACAATTCGAGAATTAACCAAAAGGTACGGCAGCAAGACAGCGCTGGACCATGTAAACCTGTCCCTGCAGGAAGGGATTTACGGCTTGTTGGGGCCAAACGGAGCGGGAAAAAGCACCTTGATGAAAATTATTACCGACAACCTGCGCGCCGACAGCGGCGAAGTGCTTATGGACGGTGTGCCTGCGCTGAAGATGGGGGCCGATTTCCGTCGGCTGCTCGGCTATATGCCCCAGCAGCAGGGAATATATGAAAACTTTACCGCCCGCCGTTTCCTTTATTACATAGCAGCCCTCAAGGGCATGGAAAAACGCCGTGCAGCCAAAGAGGTGGAGGAGGTCGCGGCGCTTGTAAACCTGAGCGGCGAGCTGGACAAAAAACTGGGAAGCTATTCGGGCGGGATGAAGCAGCGTATCCTCATTGCACAGGCGGTGCTGGGCAGCCCCAAGGTGTTGATTTTCGACGAGCCGACCGCCGGCCTGGACCCAAAGGAACGCATCCGCATCCGCAACCTGATTTCCGAAATCGCTCTTGACAGGATTGTAATCATTGCAACCCATGTGGTTTCGGATATCGAATTCATCGCCAGGGAAATCCTTCTATTAAAAGAAGGGAAGCTGATTGCCAAAGAAAGGCCATCGGCTTTGCTGAAGACTGTGGAGAATCAGGTGTTCGAAATCGCGGTGGAGGAGGAAGCGTTGCCCGAAGTGCAAAAACGGTACCGGGTGGGCAACATTTGCCGGGATGAGGAAGATACCATATGGGTGCGTGTGATTACGGAAAAGGAACCGGACGGCTTTCGGATGCGCAAGCCGTCGCCCACGCTTGAGGATGTGTATTTGCACGTCTTTGAAGAGTAGGAGGCGGCCGCTATGAAAATTGTTACCGCTGAATTTCAAAAGATATTTTCGAAAAAGACGTTTTTGCTCCTGATAGTGGCCTTAGTAGTCAATTGGGTGCTCTTAGGCTATGGCACGCAGCAGCAATACCGCTATGCCGCCCCGCCGGAGGCTTACCGGCAGGTGTTTGCGGAACTAGAAGGAAAATCCGAAACGGAAAAACTGAGTTTTTTGCAGGAAAAGCTCGACCGGCTGAACGCCTGCCGCTTGTTGGAAAGCCAGGCAACAGCGGAAGAATACAGTGAAGAAAGGAACTTTTCCGAAGAAGAGTTGGCCCTTATGGAGCTGTACCGCGAAGACTATGAAAACCAAAGCTTTTTGGAGTATACAGATAATCTGTATATGGAAATAACCTTTGTGGAAGGCATCTATCAGCAGGCCAAAAGCGTGACGGAATACGACGCGATGGTGGACGGCGTGCTGGAAGAGGCAGAAACCAAAACCGGCATTTCGATCTTTTCGGAGCCGGACAGCTTTTCGTATCGCAATTTGAAAAACGCGGCGGCCAAATTTGAGACGATGTACGGCACCCCTACGACCTTTGATATTTCAGAGGGCGTGAACACCGCCACCAAAAGCATTGCCACCGATTTGATCGTGGTGCTCATCCTGTTGTTTGTAAGCGGGGAATTGATCATTCGGGAAAAGGAGCGCGGGTTGCTGCCTATCATCAAATCCACCAAAAACGGTAGGCTCCGGGTGATCTTATCCAAAATTGCTGTACTGCTTGGGTTAAGCGTTTTCTGCTCGTTCCTCTTTTTTGGGGAGAATCTGCTCTACGCCCAAATGACCTTTGGGCTGGGGGATTTGTCACGCTCCATCCAATCGGTAAGCGGTTACCTTACAAGCCCGCTTCACCTTTCGGTGGGGGAGTATTTCCTGTGCTTTTTCCTGGTAAAGGCTGCGGCGTATTTTTTGGCGGCGATGCTAGCTATGCTCGCCTGTGTGCTCCTGTTCCACCCAGCGCCCGCTTACCTGTGCGTTGCCGTGGTGATTGGGGTCAGCTATGTGCTGTACGGTTCGATCCTGCCGGTTTCCCGGTGGAATTTGTTCCGCTACCTGAACCTGGCGAATTTCCTTTCCGTCACGCCCCTGTTTGACAGCTACCAGAACCTAAACCTGTTTGAATACCCCTTTGAGGTGCTTCCGGCGTCGCTTGTCACCATGGGGATTTTGCTTTTGCTGTTTGTCTTCCTGTGCATCTGGGTGTTCTGTGTCAAAAAGACATCGGAACACAGCTTGCGTCTGCCGAGGTTCCTGCACTTGAAGAAAAGGCCCAAGACGGGCAGGAGCGTATCCCTCTTCTACCATGAAAGCTTCAAGCTGCTGATGAGCAACAAGGCGCTCATCCTGTTGATCCTGTTTGCACTGTTCCAGTGGAACAACGCGAAAAGCTCTGTTTTTTATTCACCGGATGAGATGTATTACAAAAGCTATATGACGGCGCTTGGCGGCCCGCTTACCCCGGAAAAGGAGCAATATCTTGCGGATGAACAGGCAAAGTTCGACAAAGCGCAGCAGGAATTGACGGAGATTCAACAGAAGTTTGCCGCTGGGGAAATCGGAGAGGACGAATTTCGGCTTTTGACCGATCCCTACCAAAAGCTCTTGGCTCCGCAGCGTACCTTTTCCGAAAAAATCCTGCCGCAATACGAATACATCAAACAAAAACAGCAGGCGGGGGAATCCCCATACTTTGTCTACGAAACGGGCCTGCTTTGCCTGATGGGGCAGGGCAGCGGGCTGGTAAACGCACAAAGCGACATCCAAAACGGAACGATCCTCCTTTTGCTGATGATTTTGTGTTTCAGCGGTTTGTTCTCTATGGAATATGCTACCGGCGCACAGAATATTGTTTCGGTCTATTTGCATGGGCGGCGGCGCACGGTATTTCGCAAGGTGGCAATCAGCGCCCTTTTGCTGGCGGCGCTGTTTGTGCTTACCTATCTGCCTGATTTCCTATATGTAAATCAATCCTATGGCTTATCCCTGGTAGATGCGCCGCTGAACAGTTTGCAGCTATTCGCAGGCTGGGGTACGGGGTTTAAGATCTGGCACTATTTTGTACTGCTGTATGCACTGCGTTTTCTAACGGCGTTCTGCCTGCTTTTGATTGTACAGTGGCTTTCCTGCAAACTGAAAAATTTCACCGCCTCCCTTTTCGGCAGCGTGGGGCTTTTGCTGTCGCCTTTCCTGCTGCATCTGTTGGGCGTGCAGTGGCTGGACTACGTCGGTTTCCTGCTGCCCCTGTCGGGAAATTCCCTGCTCATCGGCAGCACGCCGACGATAGCGGTGCTGTATTATTTGGCGGCGGCTTTGCTCGGCGGGCTTAGCGGTTTTCTGTTGCTCCGCTTCCCGGCCTGCCGCTTACGCAGGAGGTAATGCTTGCAACAAAGCACATAACCAAGCCGGGATCATACAATTAAAATTGCATATTTAGCATTATAATAGCCATATACGGTCAAAAAATGACTGTTTAAGGACAAAAATTATTTTAATAATAAAAACATGTTATAATTAAATAAACGATTTACAATTGTATTTGAGTTCTGGATGCTGCTATCTGGTTTCTCTTCACTGAAGGGGTGACCCATTGGTTTTGTAAAATCCGAATATGGTCGGAAACCTTTGTGAAAAAGGGTAAAAAAATTTTAGGAATTCTGTTAGCAGTTGGCTATGGCGTCCTGTTTCGCGGTTTCGGCTTCCGCCACCACACTTTATAATGATAAGATTGCTACCGCGACGACTACCCAAAGCGAGTGGGTGAACTTTAGCGATTCCAATCGCATTGAATATACAAATGTAACCGCTACCTGTAACCATTGGGGGGCAAACGCGGGAATCTCTCTATTTGGAGAAGGCGGCTCTACTTCAATACCTGTTGATCAAAATTTTGGTATAGGGAGCGGACAACGTGCATGGTGGG
>CAMMKL010000041.1 GCA_946497265.1 uncultured Clostridia bacterium
CAATCCGCGATCTGCGTGATGCTATATGTAATAGGCAGGAAAAGGTTGGAAGATTCCATCCGCAATATTATGCGTCCAGCCTAAAGCATATTGGGAATGTCGCAGAAAAGTTTGAAAAAGCGATTTCATCCCCCTTAACCGCTGCCCCGTCTTTTTATGAACTTTATATGTTTCAGTGCCTGCGCAGCAAGACGTTTGTATCAAAGGCCGACTTTGCGTTTTGGGAAGAGAGAGGATGGCAAAACAGCGATTATTTTTATAAGATCCGGCTGAATCCGATTAAAAAGCTTTGGGTAAAAGCTCTGCGGCTTTGTGTGAATACAGCCGTGATCAAGATGGGCTTGGCGGGAAAGCATCCATAACCGCTTTTAGATTGTGTAATTTCAGAAAAGGGATCCAGAACGTCGCTTTTTATGTGACAGACGACTGGCCGCTCTTTAATTGCCGGATCAGCTTTTCAAGGCTATGTACGGTTTCTTCGCTCAATATATGCTCTACAAGCTCCACTTCTTCAAACGCTCTTTTTTCATCCGACAGTCCCAGCATTGCAAAAAAACGGCTGATCACATCGTGCCTCCATAACAAGTAGTTTCCAGCCTGACGTCCCTTTTCTGTCAGTTTTATCACACCATATTTTTCATAGTCCAAAAGCCCAAGTTCCGCCAATTTTATGACCATTTTCGAGACGGAAGAGGGCTTTACATTGAGCTCCTGTGCCAGTTGGTTTACCCTGACATAACCGGATTTTCGAAGATTGCGCGCAATCATCTCCAAATAATCCTCCAAGGAAGGGGTAAGGCCGCTTATCCCCAAGCGCTGATAGTCCCGGGCAGTGTGAAAATCATTCTCCCGCAAAACGATCCCCTCCTATTACCGCTACAGCCTTTACGAGAAGCCATTCATCTTTCTTATTTAACCATATGCGAACCCTCCCGTCTGCATGCGCATATATTGGCGCAAAGAAACTTTTTTGGCGTGACGCCATATTCCATTATTTTTTAGATGGGAGATTTCCAATCATGAATGATATATTTTCTTTAAACCAATTGCCGATAGGACAAAAGGGCAGGGTCTATTCTTTGGATTCCCGCGGCAAGGAACGCCGCCGTATGCTGGACTTAGGGCTGGTGCATGGTACTACAGTTGAGGCCCTTCAAAAAAGCCCTTCCGGCGACCCAGTCGCTTATTTTATCCGTGGGGCTGTAATCGCCCTGCGTGATGAAGACGCCCGAAAGATCATCATAGAAAGCTGATAATCACACAGCCAAAGGCCGAAGGAGGCCCGACGGTTCGCGCAGATCCGGGCGGAGGAAGGTTCCTCCGCCCAGCGCATACCACAATAGGGAGGATTGGAGATATGGGTTTAACGCATCAGTCAACCGGGGCGCCGGTAGCGCACGGGGAACTTCGAATGGAAAAGAAATCCCGCAACGATAGGGTAATCGCCTTGGCGGGGAATCCCAACGTAGGAAAGAGCACGGTGTTTAACGCTTTGACCGGTATGAATCAGCACACGCGAAATTGGCAGGGAAAAACCGTAACCAACGCACAGGGGTACTATACGCACCGGGCCACCGATTTTATACTTGTGGATATTCCAGGCACATATTCTTTAATGGCGAGCTCTGCCGAAGAAGTAGTGGCCCGTGACTTTATCTGTTTTGGAAAACCGGACACAGTGGTTGTAGTGGCCGACGCCACCTGTCTGGAGCGCAACCTGAACCTAGTGCTGCAAATTCTGGAGGTCACCGATAATGTGGTTGTCTGCGTCAACCTATTGGATGAAGCAAAGAAAAAGGGAATTCAAATCAATCTGCAAATGCTTTCGGAGCAGCTGGGGGTTCCTGTTGTGGGGACCAGCGCGCGGGCGGGAGTGGGATTAACCGAATTAATGGATCGTGTAGAGGAGGTTTCCTTCCGCCGCTTAAATACAAGCCCTCTGCCGGTTTTTTATCGGCCTGAAATTGAAAAAGCAATTGCCTTGGTAGAACCGGCCGTAGAACAAACTGTGCAGAACCGGATCGACGCCCGTTGGGTAAGCCTGAAGCTGCTGGATCCCGACGAATCCTTAGAAGAATCTCTGGCTACATATTTGGGGCGGGATATCACTAAGGAGCCGCTTGTGAAAGGATCACTGAAAAAGGCTCAAAGATTGCTTCGGGAGCATGGTATCGGCCCTGAAGAGCTGCGCGACAGCGTTGTTTCTACCATCGTAGCCAAGAGTGAAACCATTTATCAGGCAAGTGTCATACTGAAAAATCAGGAATACAACCGCCGGGACCGCAGGCTTGATAAGCTGTTGACCAGCAAGGCGACCGGAATTCCGATCATGCTGGCGCTGTTGTGCCTGATATTCTGGCTCACCATTACGGGTGCTAATTATCCTTCCCAGCTTCTTTCCGATTTGCTGTTTGGCTTTCAGGATCAATTGACACAGTGGTTTACAGCCATGCACGCCCCGGATTGGCTGCACGGCGCATTGGTTTTGGGGATGTACCGCACGCTTGCGTGGGTCGTCTCCGTTATGCTTCCGCCAATGGCGATTTTCTTCCCTCTTTTTACTCTATTGGAGGATTCCGGATATCTGCCGCGAATTGCGTTTAATATGGATAAATTCTTTAAAAAAGCAAATGCCCACGGCAAACAGGCGTTAACGATGTGTATGGGCTTTGGGTGCAATGCCTGCGGAGTGATCGGTTGCCGTATTATTGATTCCCCCAGGGAAAGGCTCGTGGCTGTCTTAACCAATAACTTCGTGCCCTGCAACGGAAGGTTTCCTACTTTAATCGCGATTATCACCATGTTCTTTGCGGGCATGGTGGCGCTCCCTGTTCAGTCCCTTTTTTCTACCTTGCTGCTTACTGTTGTAATCGTTTTTTCCGTTGCCGTCACCCTTTTTATGTCAAAGTTCCTGTCTAAAACCGTTTTAAAGGGTGTGCCTTCTTCTTTTGCTCTGGAGCTTCCCCCTTACCGCAGACCCCAGATTGGGAAGGTGATTGTGCGTTCTATTTTCGACCGGACCCTGTTCGTTTTGGGCCGTGCGGCTGCTGTAGCTGCCCCGGCCGGTTTGCTGATATGGGTGCTGTCGAATGTCATGATCGGGGAAATGAGCCTGCTTGCGTATTGCACTTCTTTCCTGGATCCATTCGCACAGATGATCGGCCTAGACGGCGTCATCCTGATGGCGTTTATTTTGGGTTTTCCCGCCAATGAAATTGTAATCCCAATTATTCTTATGAGCTACCTATGTACCGGAAACCTGATGGATCTGGAAAATCTGGAGCAGCTGCGCACCATTCTGGTGGATAACGGCTGGACCTGGCTGACCGCCGTTTGCACCATGATTTTCTCCCTGATGCATTTCCCATGCGGCACCACTTGTTGGACGATTAAAAAAGAAACCAAGAGCTGGAAATGGACGGCGCTGGCCTTTGTACTACCTACCGTGAGCGGGATGCTGCTGTGCTTTTTCGTAGCAAACGGCGCGCGGCTTTTGGGCTTGGCATAAATTTTACAGTACCTTCATAAAAATTAGAGAATCAGGAGATATTATAAAAGAAATTGTGTACGAGGAGAAGGACATGGACAGACGTGAAAGACTATGCGCCAGGTTGAACCCGTATTTGATGCTGCTCTATGCGGGGTTCGGATTGGTACAGGGGATATACAATGTGCTTTATGGAACGCCCTATTTTTATTGGCTGGCATTTTCCACTGCCCTTTTTCTCGCTGTTCCTTGGTTTTTGGAAAAAGTGTTCCGACTGCGTTTGGGACAGCAATTGATTTGCATCTATACCATTTTTTGTTTTCTTTTGCATATGGTGGGGCTGGTGATGCGCGGATATTATGTGATTCCTTATTTTGATAAAATTGCACACACGCTTTCCGGCCCTTTTTGCACTTTAGCGGGTTTGGCTCTTTTTTATGTGTTAAAGCCTGTGAAAAAAATTGAAACAAGTGACTGCGGCTTGGCCTCCGTCTTTTCCATTTCGGTTTCGATAGCTATCGCGGGCCTTTGGGAGATTTCGGAATATATCATCAGCCTTCTGTTCGGCACCGACCCGCAAAATGTAAGGGGCACAGGAGTGGGGGATTCCATGATGGATATGATTGTGTGCACCGCCGGCTCGCTCCTTTTTTTGATATCCATCCTTCTTTATTATCGGAAAGGCAAAAGAAGTTTCCTTATGGGTGCCTTTGAACAATTCTTTAATTTAAATTATGAAAAATAGAAAAAATGCCTCCGGCGTGTTTTTTTCAGTTTTTTCTGCCAAAACTAAGCACGGAGGTGTTTTTATGGCTGAAAATACAGAATTGCTCGATTATATCTATCAAAACGCGCAAATGGGTACCGAATCCATTTCGCACCTGATTAAAATTGCCGAAGACGTTGATTTTCGCCGGACATTGGAAGACCAGCTCTGTGAGTATCAAAGAGTACTGGATGATGCGGAGGAAATGATTCAGCGTCGTGGGCAGTCTGCCGAAGGAGTAGGACCAATGGCGAAGATCTCATCCTACATTATGGTGGAATTAAAAACCTTTGCTGATAAATCTTCCTCTAAAATGGCCAAAATGATGCTTCAGGGTAGTACTATGGGCGTATTGGAAATTACCAAGCGCATCAAGGAATATAAGGGTGCCAACAAAGAAGTGCTGAAACTTGCCGAGGATCTTTTAAAAACAGAACAGCATAATGTAGATGAACTAAAAAAATATTTGTAATCCCGATAAATAGCGAATGCGGGGCGCCTGAAACGGGCGCCCCATTTTCATGTTCATGTGTATATTTATCACCGCCGTATTTTAAACATTCGGTTCGATTTGGGAAATGATAATCCGTTGTTTACCAAAGGCTAAATTGTTGATTGCAACTTTATGAAAGGCCCTGATTTGCTTCCCTTAGTTATGGAAAGTTATCATAAGCTATGCTATAATAAAACAATCGGTATAAGAACAAAGATACGGAAATTATAAACAGACAAGGAGTAAGGAATGAATGTAATGGTTTGTTTGGATGACCGGTGCGGTATGGCATTTCATCATAGAAGGCAAAGCAGGGATCGCTTTGTAGTGAATGATCTGATTTCACAATGCGGAGAACGTAGGCTGTTGATTGAGCCTTATTCCACCCCTTTGTTCGAGGGATTCGATAAAGAGACGGTGGCCGACAGCGATTTTTTGTCCAATGCACGGCTTAGTGACTACTGTTTTGTGGAGAGGCAGGGGATACGGCCTGTGCTTTCTAAAATTAAACAGATTATTGTTTACCGCTGGAACCGGGTTTACCCTGCGGATTTATATTTTGACATCGATTTATCAAAGGGATGGAAGCGGATATTGGTGACAGATTTTGCCGGCTATTCGCATAAAAAGATTACAAAGGAGATTTATATCCGATGAAAGCTGAACAATCTAAATTAGTATTGATCTGGCCAATTTTGTTATTGCTCTGTGTTCTGACGGCAGGTTGCGACGTCATGAAGGGGAGCGAGGCAACAGAACCCAACCAATTATCTTTAAGCGATGTCCCAGCGTTTCAAGATTCGCCTTATGTAGAACTCAACGGCAATGAACCGCTTTTTACAGACGAGCAGAAAACCACGAAGGCTTTCGAGCAATACAGTGAGCTTGACCGTCTTGGCCGGTGCGGTTCGGCATATGCTTGCATCGGCCGGGAATTGATGCCAACGGAAGAACGCGGGAGCATTGGCCAGATTAAACCGACTGGATGGCATACAGTCAAGTACGATTTTGTAGATGGGAAATATCTTTATAACCGCTGTCATTTGATTGGATTTCAGCTTACGGCAGAAAACGCCAATGAAAAGAACCTGATTACCGGTACTCGGTATATGAATGTAGAGGGGATGCTGCCCTTTGAAAACATGGTGGCCGACTATGTAAAAGAAACGGATCATCATGTATTGTACCGGGTAACGCCTATTTATGAAGGAGAGAATCTGGTAGCAAGCGGTGTTGAGATGGAGGCCCTGTCTGTTGAAGATAATGGCGAAGGCGTTTGTTTTCACGTGTATGTCTACAACAATCAGCCGGGCGTCACCATTGACTATAAAACCGGAGAAAGCCGCTTAAGTACCCAATCCAGTCCCGACTCGGAAGATACTTTGGAGGAATATGTCCTAAATACGTCTAGCAGAAAATTTCATCTCCCAACCTGTACTTCTGTTAATTCGATAAAGGAAGAGAATAAGGAAATCTATCAAGGAAGCCGGGATAAATTAATGGCAGAAGGTTATGAACCATGCAAAAACTGTAATCCCTAGCCTCCATTTTATTGCTGGCAAGATGAAAGGCAAAAGAAACATAATTGCTTGATTTATGGGGCGGTTTTTCGGCAATGGTAAACGTTCTTGCTTATTTTATCATAGCAAACATATAACTTGAATGGTAACACGATCAAATAAGAGCACCAGTAATTATTCAATAGAATATTCACTGTAAAATAGGTTTTACCAATACATGAAGCAGCCGTTTTGTAGCCGACATAACGGGGACATTCCGGGAAATGGGTTAGGAAGGTACGATAGGAATTTTAACTTAAAAGAAGAGACATTGAATTCCCATTCTGGTAAAGATGTTTTGGAATAAAGTAGAATCGAATGGAAGCTTATATCTATCGAACAATAGGGGGGCGGGCTAAATGGCTGTTTGGAATCCATGGCATGGGTGTAAAAAGATTTCACCCGGCTGCCTAAATTGCTATGTTTACCGCCGGGATGAACAATTTGGAAAAGACAGCTCCGTCGTAGACAAAACGGCGAACTTTTCTCTTCCGCTTTGTAAAAATCGAGCTGGGGAATATAAACTGAAAAACACCGGGGAAACGGTCTATACCTGTATGACATCGGATTTCTTTCTTCCGGAAGCAGACGAATGGCGCAAAGAGGCCTGGCGGATAATCCGTTTGAGGCGGGAACTGCATTTTGCTATCGTTACCAAACGAATACAACGCTTTTTGATCTCTTTGCCGGATGATTGGGGAAATGGGTATGACAATGTGACCATTGTTTGTACCTGCGAAAATCAGGAACAGGCAGACGCCCGACTTCCAGCTTTTTTGCGTTTACCAATCCGCAACCGGGAAATCATCATGGAACCAATGCTCGAAGAGATTCACATCGAGAAATATCTTGCTACCGGAAAAATACAAACTGTGATCTGCGGTGGGGAATCCGGGGAAAACGCCCGGCTTTGCCGTTATGACTGGATACTGGCAGTCAGGAAACAATGCGTTCAGTATCAAACCGCTTTCCATTTCAAGCAGACAGGGGCAAAATTTCAAAAAGGGGACAGGCTTTACCGGATTGGCCGGCAGTGGCAGGAGGCGCAGGCGCGCAAGGCTGGAATTGACTATATGCCATAGACAACATTTGTTGGGCTGTACAGAAAACACAGAGGGCCTTATTGGGGCGGACATCCGCCCAGAGTTTCGCAGGGCTCCGACTGGAAGGAACTGAAAGGGTGTAAATCCGAGAAAAGGTTAGACGCCGTCGGCATGCGAAAAGTGTGTTCGCCGCCCGGTTCCCATAAAAATTGGAGCTTCCGACGTTTGATTTTGTATGCTGCGTATTGGCCGCACTGGCAGATTGCTGGATATACTATGGATCTCTGCCGGGCACAAACGGAAGAATTACGCGACGGCCATACAAAGAGACCAAATAAAATAGGAAAGAGGATTTCTCCTATGTATCGGATATTAATTGTCGAAGATGAACCGGGGATTGCACAAGCCATAGCAGTTCAGGCTAAAAAGTGGAATTTGGAGGCTAAATGCGTTCGGGATTTTCGAAATGTAATGAAGGATTATTCTGAATTTGCCCCCCATTTGGTATTACTGGATATTGCATTGCCTTTTTTTAATGGGTATCATTGGTGTGTTGAAATTCGAAAAGTTTCCCAAATTCCGATCCTTTTCATCTCTTCGGCGGCAGACAATATGAATATTGTTATGGCTATGAACATGGGTGCGGACGATTTTATTGCAAAACCATTTGACCAGAACGTATTAATTGCCAAAATACAGGCCCTTTTACGGCGCGCCTATGATTTTGCCGCTGCGGTGCCCGTACTTGAGCATCGCGGCGCTTTACTGAATACAGGCGATAACACGTTAACCTATCGAGAAGAACAAATCTCTTTAACCAAAAATGAATATCGGATCCTTTTAACGCTTTTGCAAAACAAAGGGAAGGTAGTAAGCCGGGAAAAGTTGATGGAACGGCTATGGGAGACCGACAGCTTTGTGGATGAGAACACCTTGACAGTCAATGTGAACCGATTAAGAAAAAAGTTGGACGCGGCAGGACTTACGGAATTTATTACGACCAAATTCGGCGTTGGGTATCTAATCATTTAAAGTGAGGTCGCTATATGAAATTTCTGGTTCGTTACGCCAAGCAGCACAGGCTTGGCATTGTCGTTCTCTTCCTGTTTTGTATTATTTTTTTAATCGTCTTTCTTCTATACCGGCTGCCCGTGGGTGCCGTACTGTATCCGGCATTCCTTTGCGGGGTGGTAGGGCTTTCGCTCCTGATTTATGATTGCAATAGAGCGTATCAAAAGCATTGCCGGCTTCAGGATATCCTAAAATTATCTGCTACCCTGATAGAGCAGCCCCTTCCGGCAATCGATTCACAGTTAGACGCAGATTATCAGCAGATCATCCGTCAACTTCGAGAAGAACAAAAGCGGTTGGAAAACCGGAAGAACCTTCAATTCTCGGATATGGTAGATTATTTTACGGTTTGGGCGCATCAGATAAAAACCCCAATCGCCTCCATGAGGCTGTCCCTGCAAAATGAAGATTCCGAACTCTCCCGACGGTTGTCGGAAGACCTCTTCCGTATCGAGCAATATGTAGAGATGGTGCTTTGTTATCTTCGTCTGGATTCCGAATATACCGATTATGTGATTCGTGAACAGGATTTGGATGTAATCATCAAACAGGCCGTCCGGAAATTTTCAGGGCAGTTTATTCGCAAAAAAATCCGGCTGAAATACGAACCGGTTAACGCCAGCGTGGTTACCGATGAAAAGTGGCTACAGTTTGTTTTGGAGCAGGTATTATCCAACGCCTTAAAATATACGCCGGACGGGGGAACCGTTTGCATTGATATGGAACGTCCACATACCCTTTGTATCCGGGATACCGGAATCGGCATCGCACCGGAAGATTTGCCGCGCATATTTGAAAAAGGGTATACTGGATACAATGGGCGAAACGACAAGAAAGCTACTGGGCTGGGGCTGTACCTTTGCAGACGGATCTGCAAAAACCTGGGCCATGGCATCACAGCGAATTCTTCTTTTGATAGCGGTACGGTTATCCGGATACACTTGGAACAAAAAAGACTGGAGCTGGAGTAACTTCTTACAAAATTGTAAGAAGCAAGCGGGAAATGTAAGCCGATTCAATGGCGATGCATTTCCCGCTTTTGTTATAATAAAACCAAACGAAATACAGGAGGATTTGATATGAGTATTTTGGAAGTCAACGGACTGAAAAAAATTTATACCACCCGTTTCGGTGGAAATAAAGTAGAAGCCCTAAAACATGTGACCTTTAGTGTGGAACAAGGCGAATATGTGGCCATTATGGGGGAATCCGGTTCGGGAAAAACCACCCTTCTCAATATTTTGGCGGCGTTGGATAAACCCACAGGAGGAACGGTACTGCTGGATGGGAAGGATCTGTCCAAGATCAAAGAATCGGATATTTCCGCCTTCCGCAGGGATAACCTGGGGTTTGTTTTCCAGGATTTTAATTTGCTGGATACTTTTTCATTGGAAGATAATATCTATCTGCCGCTGGTGCTGGCTGGAAAACGGTATGAAGAGATGAACCGGCGTCTGATCCCAATTGCGCAGCAGTTAGGGATAACCGATCTTCTGAAAAAATATCCATATGAGGTTTCCGGCGGGCAAAAACAACGCGCTGCCGTGGCAAGGGCCCTGATTACCCATCCCAGACTGGTGTTGGCCGACGAACCCACCGGCGCTTTGGATTCCAAGGCCACCGACGAATTGCTGCGCCTGTTCCGGGAGATCAATCAAAACGGCCAGACCATCCTCATGGTAACCCATTCCGTAAAGGCGGCCAGCCACGCCGAAAGGGTGCTTTTTATCAAAGATGGAGAGGTGTTCCATCAGATTTACCGTGGGAACAGCACCAACGGACAGCTTTACCAGAAGATTTCAGATACTCTGACCTTGCTTGCGACGGGCGGTGACAGAACATGAAAAAAGGGTTTTATTCCAAACTGGCCTGGACGGGAATGCGGAAAAACAAAAAACTATACACGCCCTATATCCTTACCTGTATCGGTATGGTAATGATGTTTTATATCGTCTCCTTCTTAACCGGCAGCGATGTTCTCAAAAGCATGGCCGGCGGGGATACCATGCAAAGCATATTGGGTCTGGGCTGCGGAGTTATCGGCGTATTTGCATTGATCTTTCTGTTTTATACCAATTCATTCCTGATCCGCAGGAGGAAAAAGGAATTTGGCCTTTACAATATTTTGGGGATGGGAAAATGGAATTTAGCCCGCGTCCTTTTCTGGGAAAGTATGATGATCGCAGCCATTTCCTTGTCTGTCGGCTTATTTGCGGGTATTGCCCTATCGAAACTGGCAGAATTGGGGATGGTGAATGTCTTGGAAGGGACAGCCTCGTTCTCCATGGCAATCGCACCCGCCGCTATCTTACAGACAATCGGTCTGTTCGCGGTGATCTTTTTTCTAATCCTGCTAAATACTCTGCGCCAGATCCATTTGACCAATCCGATTGAGTTGCTGCGCAGTGAAAGTGCGGGGGAAAAACCGCCGAAGGCGAATTGGTTTTTCGCTTTGGCCGGCGCGATGGTTCTGGCCGGCGCTTACTATCTTGCAATTTCTATTGAAGATCCCATGGCGGCCATGCTATTGTTTTTTGTGGCGGGTATTATGGTGATCGTCGCCACTTATATGCTGTTTATGGCCGGCTCAGTAGCGGTTTGCCGAATCCTGCAAAAGAAAAAGAAGTATTATTATAAGACAAACCATTTCGTTTCGGTTTCCTCCATGATGTACCGTATGAAACGAAACGGCGCGGGGCTTGCCTCTATCTGTATCCTTTGTACGATGGTACTTGTTATGGTATCCTCTACGGTCTGCCTTTATATCGGCGCGGAGGATACCCTGCGTACCCGGTATCCCCGCCATATTAATATGGATACAACGGTAAGCGGCGTTGAACTGTTAGACTCAAAAACGCCGGATGATATCCGAACGCTTACCAGCCAGGTAGTTTCCGAAAACGGCCTTTCTATTCAAAATGTTTTGGATTATCGGGTCGCCGCATTTGCGGGCTATATTCATGAAGGGCGTATTGAAACAGACCATTCCAATCTTTATGCTTTCCAGATTAGCGGCTATTCCGATGTTTGGCAGATTTTTATCGTACCATTAGAGGATTATAACCGGCTGATGGGACAGACGGAAACGTTACAGCCCGGCGAGGCCTTACTCTACACCACCAAGCAGGGGAATTACGACCGGAACACCATTGCTATTGGTGAGGGCGAACCGCTTCAAATCAAAAAGGTTGTCTCTGATTTTGCCGACAATGGGTTGGACACTATGCAGATGATTCCTTCCCTATATCTGTTTGTACCGAATTTCAACGAAGTAACCGCCCCATTGTTGGAGCTTACCGATACCGATGACCGTAGCATTGTTGATCTGCATTGGTTTTATGGATTCGATCTGGATTGCGATGACGAAATGCAGATCAGTATCCAGAAACAGCTTAGCCAAGGTCTACAGCAGTTTTCCAAGGAAGAGGGGGCCTTTTTCACATTATTGGAGGGCGTTGCACAAGAACGGGCAGGGTTTTACGGCCTATATGGAGGGCTGTTTTTCCTGGGGGTCCTTTTGGGGATCGTCTTCTTATTTGCCGCCGTACTGATCATGTACTATAAACAGATC
>CAMMKL010000042.1 GCA_946497265.1 uncultured Clostridia bacterium
CTTTAGGTTCCAGCATTAGCTGGAACCTATTTCATTTTCTAAAGTGTTGTTATTGACCCCCAGTTGAACTGGGGGTTTTCTCTTGCCTTTTCGGCGCCAACCAAAAACACCTGTTCGGTTACAACCGTACAGGTGTTTTCCTCTATCCGACGCTTGCCGCTTCCTTGGCCGATATTACTCTCTTTCCATCTAATTTTTCTGAAATCCTTAATAAAGCACCCTTTCCTCAGGAAACTTCGGAAAGGACTGCTTTTATCTTTGTATCATCATAGGAGGCTTCTACCGTATAATGAGGGGGAACCACTAAGAACTCTTCCTCGTTCCATTTTCCATCCACCATCCTTTGAAGCAGCCGCCCGTCTCCTTCAAAGCTCTGAAACCGCCATCCGTGCTCCACAGCCGTTTTGCGGGCAAGCTCTTCATAGGAAGGGTTATGATAGATACCGGAACGGATATAGGAGCAGCATTGGTAGTTTTTGATCCAAAGGATATCCTGCTCCATCAAAAAACCGGCGTTGTCTTCCCCATAAAGCGCCGCATATTCCTCCCGCTTGGCGGCAAGCTGTTCCTTAGTGGGAATAAATGCGCTTTCAATCCAGCCATTGTTGAGCCAATAGGTGCCCGGATTTTGCCGAAATAGTTCCAGATAGCGCTTTTGGGACCCCAAAAAAACCCCGATGCAATCGTCGGTACGCGGGATTATCAAGGGGATTTCCCCTGCCGTGAGCCCCACCACACCGTTGGAACAAAGGCCATACCCCAACACAATGGCGTCCGGAAGATGTTTGCTGATCTTTTTTTGGTAACGCTCTTCCACCTGCCGGATTGCCGCATCCGCCATTTCGCGAAGGCGGGCGGGCGTATCGTGCAGCCCTTGCGGCAGCCAGGTAAATTCTATCACGTTATCACTGTGCGCGGCAAGGGCGCACAGTTCCCGGCTAAAAACCTGGCAGGCCACCATATGGATCCTCATCTCATATACTCCTCCGCTTTTGTTTTAGTTGTTGTAACAACGCCTTTTCCTCCGGCGAAACCCGATGGGATTCCCTCGCCTTCTGAATGGCTTTGCAGTAGGTCCAGTCGTCCAGCGTGCAGGAATCCAGATAAGCCCGGGTCAGCTCGGGAAATCTCACATAGGCTATGGAGATAAGCCACGCCTGCGCCATTCGGACATAGTATTCCTCCCGATGGACGGCATCGCAACGGCGCAGGCATGCTTCTATGTCCTCCTCGGTCAGATAATGATCCAGCATCAGCACGAGCCCGGCGCGTACCTTCCAGGGATTTGGGTCACTCAATAGGCGGGGGATTTCCTGAAAGAACTCCGCCGCATGCTTTTTAATCAGCTTTAAAGAAGAACATACGCAATCGCAAGTGGCCCAATTGTCTACCTTATCCAGATATTCGTCGAGAAGGCGGACCATCTCGCCGTATTCTTTTACGGAGTATCCCAGCACAAAGCCCTGCAAAGTGATCTCCTCATAGCTTTCCGTCCCACACAGCTTCCAGTAGGAGCGAAAGTCCCCTTTCGCAATCTCCTTGGCCAGAGCGCGCAGTTTTGGGATTCGTACCCCTAAGATCTTTTGGTTGCCCGGAACCAGAGCGCTTTGGAACGCCTGGTATTCCGGCTCCGCTAATTCCCGCAGTTTTTGCTTTAACGATTCATAAATTTCTTTTGTCCAGTGCTGTTGATAAAACCGCAAACGTTTTCCTTCTTTCTGGTTATGCTCCATCGCGTTATAGGCGGTCTGACGCCGAAATATATGTGCTTGATGGTAACAGCAATCAAACGGCAATCCGATCGGACAAATGCGCCGGGCGGCGGCTTATTGCCTCAAATTCTAATCTCCAAATGGAAGCGGAAGAAGTTCTTCAAGCGTAAATACCCGTAAATCCTCCCGGCTCCTGACCAGGATTACTTGAAACGCCCTGCCTTTGCAGAACTCCGACAACGCCTGGCGGCACACACCGCAGGGCGGGCAAAAAGCGGAGAGGGGTTCCTTTTCCTCTTGCCTTCCCCCTGCCACGGCAATCGCGCGGAAACGCCGTTCCCCTGCCGCAACCGCCGAAAAGAGGGCCGTACGCTCCGCACAGTTGCATACGGAGTACGCGGCGTTTTCAATATTGCAGCCGGTATAGACGGCTCCGTTTATGGTTAGAAGAGCCGCCCCCACCCAAAAGCCGGAATATGGAGCATAAGCGCGCTCCCTGGCGCGCAGGGCAGCGGCCGCCAAATCCTTTTGCCATGCCCGATCCAGATGCATAATGGCTTTCCTCCATTTCGCTCAGATCCAGGGGATACCCCCAGGATGGATTCCTCCCCATTCGCCGGCGCTTCTCCGGCAGTGCCAACCTTTTTGCAACCCACTAACCATCTTGCCGCTTGCTTCTAATAGCCTAAGCTTTCCCCTACCAGGATTACCTTAATCCGTCCGGGGACCCTTTGGCGTGCGCTTACAACATAATTGGCACATACCCGCCCCTGGGAACCGCAGCCCCCGCCCATGCGTTCCGAAACACAACGGCCTGTTTTGGAACAGGGGGTATCGCAATGCAGCCGCAGACAGTTCGCCGGAGCCGACAGCCGTTTGACGCGCGCCACGGCTTCTTCTACATTCTCTACCAGCTTATTGTAACCGGCTACCACAATGACGCTCTTAGGCCCATACAGCAAGGCGGCCACCCGGTTGGAATTGCCGTCCACGTTGTAAAGCTCCCCGTCCATGGTAACGGCGTTGGCGCTGCAAAGATAAACATCAGCACAAAACGCTTTGTGATAGATTTCCTGCTTTTCTTCCGCAGACAGGCCGCTTTCTTCCTGGTCAAGATAACGATATGCGCCGCTGCGCAACAAATCCATTACACCGCTTTCCTTCAGCGTCACGGATCCGCCGGTGGCCACTACATCGCCCGGATGCAACATCCCCTCCACCTTTCGTACCGCTTCCTCCTTTGTAACAGCATAATACGCATCCATGTTATTTTTTTGCAATTGCTGCATTGCGTGCTTTATTCCGAATTGTAAAACCATTTGTTTGTTCTCATCCATTTTTTAGACCCCTTTTCTTGGACAAATTCAGGATTCCATGTAAATTATATAACAAAAGCACGGCAATTGTCAGCATTATTTTATAAATTAATACGCCCACTTTTATCCATATGCCCACAAAGTTTACCGTTTAGGATTGCCAAGCTTTCCTTTTTGTCCTATAATAGAAGCTGTAGACATGCCGGTAACTTTACCGTTATGGAAACAGTTGGAGAAAGCAGGCGGAAAGAAGCGCCTGTTTTTCCATAGGGGGGAAACAGATGGAATACCGCTTTACAACATTGAACGAGGATATTACCATAGAACAAATCGTTACGGTACACTATTTTGAGTTTTTAAAGGATTACCGTTTTACCGGGGAGCGCCACAATTTTTGGGAATTTTTGTATGTGGACAAAGGCACCATCATCGTATGCGCAGAGGATCAGGAGCATATCCTCAAGCGCGGCGATATTATTTTCCATAAACCAAACGAATGGCACAACAACATTGCAAACGGCCAGATTGCGCCCAACGTGGTGGTGATTGCCTTTGCATGCAATAGTCCCTCCATGCGTTTTTTTGAAAACAGGGTGCTGCAAATAGGGGATGCGGAAAAAAATCTGATGGCGAAAATCCTGCGCGAAGCCGGCAAGGCTTTTTCTTCCCGTCTGGACGACCCCTTCTCGACGTTTTTGGAAAAGCGGGAAAACAGCCCCTTTGGCAGTGAACAGATGATTAAAATATCACTGGAACAGATGCTGCTCCAGCTCATCCGCCGTCACGATGCGCCCACAGAGGATACGCGCCTTTCCACCTCTGTCAAGGAGAATTCCGAGCAGGATATCCTGGCAAAAATCCTGAGCTTTTTGCAGCAGAACGTGCGCAGCAAAATTAGCCTGGATGATGTTTGCGCCCATACGCTGTTCAGCCGTTCGTACATCCAGCGTCTGTTTAAGCACCAGATGGGTACCAGCATCATGGATTATTACAAGCACTTAAAAATCGACGAAGCCAAAATGATGATCCGTGAAGGAAAATACAATTTTACCCAGATTTCGGAACTGTTGAGCTATGCCTCGATTCATCATTTTTCCCGTCACTTTAAGGAGATTACCGATATGACGCCGTCGGAATACGCTTCTTCGGTTAAGGTGAAAATTTAAATTCCGTATGAAAAGAGGGTTTTGATGTATCGAACCGTTATCAGGCAGGGAACCGGACAGTTTGGCGACGCGAGAGCGGTCCGCACCGATGTTTTTGTGGTAGAACAGGGGTTTCAGAATGAATTCGACGAAATAGATGCCCGTGCCTACCATGCGGTGCTGTACGATGGGGAACGCCCCATCGCCACCGGCCGAACCTTTCAGGATCAGCATGGAAACTGGCATATCGGCCGGGTTGCCGTACGCAAGGAATATCGAGGCGCCGGGATAGGCGTCCTGGTTATGCGGGCGTTGGAAGAAAAACTTCGGGAACTGCACGCCCCCGGGGCAGAGCTGTCCGCCCAAATTCAGGCGGCGGGCTTTTACAAAAAGCTGGGCTACCGCCCTTTTGGGGCTGAATATTGGGACGAACATGTCCCCCATATTGCAATGCAAAAATCATTTTCAGAATAGGAATACGGCATGGAACGATCCGGCAAATGTGCTGGGGCCGTTCCATTTTTTCATTCCTCGTTGTTTTGTCTATCGTCCGGACAATCATCAGATGTATAGGCCGAGGCAGAAACAGCAGGGTTCCGTTCTATATGTTCCATTCTCAAGTCAAGTAAAAAGGAAAAAGAGAAAAGCTTCCAATGTCACGTACGCAGGGCACCCGTATCGGACGATGCAGTTCTTCGGACTTCAAGCTTATATATCCTGTACGCTGCTAAATGAAATTTAACGCTTCCTTTGAACTGTATTGTAAGACCCTCAAATACTTTCGTACACTAAGGACTGTATTTGGGTGCGGCCGATCGTTTCCTATTGCTGAATACAATCAACAACAAAACATTCCGGATATGCGGCATTCCAAGGCTCCCTTAGCACATTATTTGGATACCAATAAGCAACAAACAACCTAATACAATCAAAGCGGAAATAGCTATGCGTCCCGTTGAAAAACTATATAATTTTTCTGGTTGGTTTATGTCATAGTATACTGGAACCCGGCTTCCAATCTCAGCCGACATGGAAACTTGTATATACTTCTTTGATGTATAGCTTTTCCCAGCAACATTATAAGTTACAATAGCCCATTTTGAATTACGCATTTTTTCTGTTGAGGGGTTAATTGTTTTCAGTGAGACTATTGTTCCATGTGTTTTTTGGGAATGCCTTTTATTTGCGGTATATGAAACGATGTTATAAACACAAAACGCAAGAGCGAGTAGGGCTATCACACCTAAAAAAATGACTTCCTTATCCACGAATTACACCTCGACACAATTATGATAAATCAGCTTCTTTATAGATCCTTATTGAAATGGCGGAGGATACAAGCAAAACCAGCACGCTGATTATGAAACTTCCAGCTAACATAATCACACGATATTCTTGCCATAATAAACTCTCATCTAAGCTATATTTCATTTTCAAAGACTGCGCAAATACAAATGGGGAAGCCATTATGAGCACAATGAAAAACAGCTTGGTTTTTTCATAGCCCAACTTATACTGTAACGGCAGATAAACGCCCAAAACCAAAGATACGGCCAAAAACAAAAAAACCGGTATTTCAAATTTTACAAAACGAAGCTGCGGAAACAAAAAGGATTCTATCCCAAAAATCAAGCAACAAGCAAAGTATATCAGTATGCAGAAGATATACTTTGACAACACAACATATTTACGGGAAATTGGTAATGCACAAAGCAGAGTCGAAGCTTTCGGGTATTGTGTCTCTTTCAATGACACATATTGTAAAAGCATAAAAATTGAGAAAACTGTCATCAGTACAAAACCAAGTATGCCTGCATTTTCCGGCGCACTCCATATTAAAAACACTGGGAAAATAATACACACCGCAAGCATAAGCAAAATATACTTTTTGACGATCAAGAAATCTTTTTTGACTAATTGCAGTAACATTTCTTTTCCCCCTTGATGTTACAAATCATAATGTCCTCTATTGCTGGACGTTCCATAATACTATCCGGCATGGCTTTTCTAACCTCATCAACCCGCTTTGTGATAGCTGTAAACCCAAAAGCGGTTTGATTCACATTCATAAACAGTTTTTCGATATTTGTATTGAAATCTTTTCGATCGCCTTTGACGATTCTGTAGCTGTCCAATAGAATATCTTTATCCTGTTGAAAGATAATCCGCCCACTGTCAATCATTACCAGCATATCTGCGATTTTATCCAAATCAGAAGTAATATGTGTCGAAAAAAATACTCCACGTCCGCCTTTTTCCATAAATTCTTTTAGAATTTCCAGTAGCTGGCATCTGATAAGAGGGTCAAGTCCACTTGTCGGTTCGTCCATAATTAACAGTTCCGCCTTATGAGAAAGGGCTAGAGCTAAAGCATATTTCATTCTCATACCCTTTGATAATGTATTGATTCTCTGTTTAGGATTGAGGAAAAAACGGTCAAGATACTTTTTATACTCGTTTTCATCCCATGACTTATAGGCAGAGGCAACCATATCTTTCATTTCCGTTAAACTTAATTCATCATAAAAGCCCCCGTCATCAAGGACTATCCCTAAACGTTGTTTTATTTCCTTCTCATTAGTAGCCATATCCATTCCAAATATACGTATTTCGCCGGACGCTTTAGGCGTCAATGCCAAGATTGATCTCAATGTAGTTGTCTTTCCTGCTCCGTTTATGCCAATAAAACCAGTGATACACCCCTCCGGCAATGAAAATGAAACGTCTTGGAGGGAAAAGTTTCGATAGGTCTTATTCAGCCCTTTGACTTCTAAAATATTTTCCATGCTATTCCTCCTCAAATAGAATACTCATCATGTCGTTGAGTTCCTGTTGTGTAATTCCAAGGGATTTTGCCGTTTGTATCATATCCTGCATTTTTTGTTCCACTATACGGCGTTTAGAATCCCGCAGGAGTTCTACATTACTTGTGGATACAAAGGTCCCGATACCTACCTGACGGTTGATAAAACCTTCTTGTTCTAAATCATCATAAACCCGTCGTATTGTTAAGATACTAACTTTTAAGTCATTAGCAAATGTCCGAATAGACGGCAAAATGTCGCCCTCTTCTAATTCACCTTTTAATATGGCATCAACGATCTGTTCCTTTATCTGCTGGTAAAGAGGGGCGT
Organism: uncultured Clostridia bacterium; assembly: GCA_946497265.1. GTDB lineage: Bacteria > Bacillota > Clostridia > Oscillospirales > Acutalibacteraceae > CAMMKL01. The sequence continues at coordinate 7,308 of CAMMKL010000042.1, forward strand.
CTGATGTATTCGATATAACGATTTTCATATTCTATCCCCTTTAATGTGATGTTGCTATATGCACACTATACACTACACACACTATGTTGTCAAGAGATTTGATCCAACGGAGGAAATCAGAAGGCTATATCAAGCAAAATGTTTCTTAGATTACGCTTTCATAACACCCGCTAAATGAGCGCGACCGGAAGGTAGCCATTTCTGGTACTCCCTTCGCCGGGGCATAACAGAAAACGGCATGACCCTCTATCGTCATGCCGTCCCTGTGTGAATCCAGTATGCTATTTTCCGTCCGCCCGGCTGTACAGCCGGTTTTTTATCGCTCATAGGGAAATCTTCCCCCAAAAACGCTTGCTTTTACCTGATCGCTTCCTCTAAAGAGGCGCCTTGCTACAGAACAAGCTCCGATTCAAAGCAAAGACATGCGGGAAGCTGTCCGCGCAGATAAAAGGTTTTACCCTCCCGATAAGAGGACAGTTCCATTTCTTCCCCAAATCTGGCTTCATGATGATAAAACAGAGAAAGGGATTTGATCGTCTTTCCGGCCATCAGTTCTTCTTCCGCCTGATTACAGGCCAAATCAGCATACACCGCGTTGTTTAAGTGACGGTTGGTATCGGCCATAGAGTACTGCACCCGTATCCGTCCGGCAGGGCGGAAGTCTTCGTCTGCCAGCTTTGGGAACTTGAAATCCCCCAGCCCCTCGATTTGCGGAAAAGGCAAGGGAAGATCCTCCGGCGGGCGGCGGACGATGCGGCGGCTCTCAATATCCACCAGCATCCAGCGGGAATCCACTTCGGCCAAAAGCGTACCTTCCCGATCATACACCCTGGTAAAGCGGGGATACTGCAACCGCACCGGCAGATAAGGGATGGTAGCAATCCGCACGATCTGCCCTCCTTTCGGCATATCGTGTACCGTTACATGGAGTTTTGCCAACAAGAAGACTTTTCCCAGCGAAGCCAAAAACGCATTGGAAAGGCCAAGCTGGTCGCAGTGCTGCATGCTGATTTCCTGCGCTTCCTTCAGCAGATAGGAAAGAGTCATACGGTTAAAGCTGTCGCAATAACTGTACTGAACACGGATTTCTTTTTCAAACACTGGCAACGGCATTGGTAATCTCCTTCCTGTTAAAAACTGATTTCCCGCCGTGAGATCCTGGGTGCCATCGCAAACCCGCCCGTCATCCCGCTGTGGCCTAATTCCTGCGGGGATTTTCCCACGAATCCGGTTTCTGCGCCTTCGACCACGATTGTTCGGGCGTCCGGGTCCAGCTCCACCATAGTAAAAAGGCTCTCCCGGTATGGAGCGGTATAACGGATAAACGGATAGGCCGCGTCGATTTCCGCGCCGTAGGTCTCATGGGCATATTCCTCGCCGAGCCAGCTGTTGGCGGCGCTGTTAATATCAATATAATGGATGCCGTCCGCCTCCATATGGCTGTCCACATGGTTATGGCCGTTAAAGGAGGCCACCACTTTTTGAAAGCCCGCTTTGCGATTGGCTTCCGTCAGGACGGCGTGTACCTGTTCGCGGTTTTTGACTCCGTTTTCCGGATTGTAGAGGCCGGCATGGCTAAACAAAATGGTGGGTTTGTCGGTGGCGTCCAGGTCATCCTTCAGCCATCGCACCTGGCTCTGCGAAAGGTTTTCCCGGTATGGGGAAAACGCAAAATAATTGGCGTTTCCGTAGTCGTAGTCCACGCCGTCCTTGGTCACGGTATTGGTATCCAGCACGCAAAAGTGGAACCCCTTGCAATCAAACGAATAGTAAAAACGCTCCACACCCCAAAAACGCAGCAACGTAAGTTAATCGGAAGCGTCGGTGTCGTGATTCCCCAATACGAGGTGCCGCTCTCCGGGAAAGCGGTTCCATACGTCCAAAAAATCCCGGTGTCCCTCTTCGGAATGGCAGAAATCACCCAAACAAACGATAAAGGCAGCCCTTTCCTTTTCCGCCGCCTGTACGAAAGCGCAAAGGCGCTCTGTGGCATCGTGCATGATTTCCCGGTGTACGTCGGCGCACATTGCAAATTTAAATTTCATAATATCCCCCGTTACAGCCGCTACAGCAATACGCGGCTGGCTGAAATGATTTTATCCCAGCGGTCACAGCGGCCGGGTACGCCGTTCTCGTTCGGGAAGAAGGGCAGCTTTTTCTCAGCCAGTTCCTCAATGGTATCAAGTTCCCCGGCTGCAAACGCTTCCATCCTCCATTGCGCCGATTCCATCCTCGCTAAGATTCCGCCCAAACGGCCGTCGAGTATCTCAAACCCATATGGCTTATTGGTGCAGAACCACAGTTCCCTCCATCGGTTCTTAAGCGCACGCATCGACTCCATCATATCGGGAACAAAATCAGCTAAAGACGCTGCGGCTTCGCGGTCGTTTTTCTGTACGGCCTCACCCGCCCTCTCCCGCCATCGGCATTTCAGGGCAAGCGCACGGCCCAAGTCTTCATAGAAAGCAAACAATAAATCAAATTCCGGATTCTCCCGACGGTAATCGGCATATTTTTTTGACAACTGTCCGTAATATTCCGACAAAAGAATCCCTTTTGTATCCTCCGTAAAGAGTGGAGCCAAGGTGTCTTCATACAGCAGGTATTTGCTGGGGTTGGCCGCCTGTACATTTCCTGCCGGGACCCCGGGAATGCTGTCAAACAGCGAAAGATCCAGAAACGCCTGCGCATCTGCGTGGACACATTGGGCAAAGCGCTCCTTACAATGCGCTTCCTCATAGCCGCCTGTGTAGCCGAATTCCGCATAAACCTGCATACCGTACAAAGCGGCAAGGGTGTTGCATTCCGCCCCGTTATCGCCCCATGCAGTGATAAACACCTCTCGTATGCCAAGTTCCCGGCATTTCGTCAAGGCAGGGATGGTGTTGCTCAGGGTGGTGTCATAATTTGCAGACGGCCCCGACCAGGTCCATACCCCGCCCGCAAAAATCGTGGGAGCAGCAAACTGCTGGTGGCGCCGGATCATGGTATCATAAACGGCCGGGTCGTCGTTGTAATAATCCCAATAGATCAGTTCAAAATCCTTTGGGGCCGATGCCAGTACCTCCGGCGGAATGACGGCATCCAAATCATAATAAAAGCCGGTAGAAGAGGCGATACGGAAATACATATCGCTCCACATCATCGGCCTGAGGCCGTACTTTTTCAAGATTTGCGAAAGCCGGCCCAAATGCCGGCTCATGATCTCAAAGCCGGATTGATAACCGTTTTTTTTCAGATAATTGCCCAAGCCCAAATCCCACGCTTCATCCATTCCTACATGGATTCGGTTGGAACGGTAGGGCGCGCTCGCTTCACGGATCATTTCATCCAGCAGCTCGTAAGTTTTTTCTTCTCCCACCAGCAACACGGCCTCGGTGTCTTTCACTTCATCATACACCGGCCAGTGCAGCATACGCTCCAAATGCCCCAACGTTTGGATGCAGGGGATCAATTCAATGCCAAGGTCATATGCGTAATCGTCCAGTTTCCTGAGTTCATCCCGGCTGTACCGGCCGCGCAGGTATCCAAAATAAGGTTGGGATGGGATTTCGTACGTCTCTTCGGTATACATCATGCCCAGATTCAAACCCATCAAGGCCATCTTCCGGAAGAAATAATACAAGGTATCCGGCTTTAATACCGCATTGCGCGATACGTCAAACATCACGCCAATTTTGTCAAAGCAAGGCCGTTCGGTGCGGTGCACCCGGCCTTTCCCGGCTTCCTGGCAAAGCAGGGAAAGCGCGCGGTAAAATTGCACTTTTTCCGCATATTCAATGCGTCCGCCATGAGCATCCAGATCCACCCGAAGGCAATCCCCTTTGACCACTTCCACAGGGATCCCATCCTCACAAAGTTCCATCGGGAGTTCCGGAAGCAACAGGTTAAGCCCCCGCAGCAGGCCATCCAATTGCCCAGTTAAATTGACCCTTATCATCAAAAATCGATCCTCCTGTTCTTAACCGCAGAAAAGCCGGCGCATTTTCAACGGCTTATAATCACATGTATGTTTCTATCCTCCGCCATCCACCGTTGCGCCCAGGATCAGCGGACGATAATGGATCCGCCATGATTATAGCATACTTCATTTTGAAATACACTACTTTTTTGCAATGCAATTGCGTCTACATTCACCACTGAAAACGCGCGTACCATACCCTTCCCCTTCTCAGACCGTCGTAGGACCCAGCCCAAATAGAGGGGAAATGACTATCTAAGCTCTCTACAAACGGAATACCCGCCCATTACAATACGCTAAATCCCCTATCATTACCAGCCGTGGGATGAATGGCAGGATACCTGAGCGCCAAACGGCATCAACGCAAGTTTTGCAAGCTTAAAGCACTGACGGCCAAACGGGATGCCTATGATGGTAATACACAAAACCAATCCATTTATTGCAGAACACAAGGCGAGCGGGATGCCGCTTAGAAGAAGCCAAACAATGTTTAACAGAAGGGAAACCGCTCCCCCGCCGAAATAAACTTCCTTTCCGAACGGAAAAAACGATAATCCGGCAAATTTGAAGCACTGACGGCCAACAGGGATTCCTACAATGGTGACGCACCAAAGCACGCCCGCCAGCGTCCAGCCAAGCCCCTGCCACAAACCTCC
>CAMMKL010000043.1 GCA_946497265.1 uncultured Clostridia bacterium
CCGTAAAAGGCGTGGAATTTGGGGCCGGGTTCGGCGCTGCTTCCATGCGGGGCAGCCGGCACAACGATCCTTTTTACTACGATGCAACGGGAGTGGTGCGCACCCGTACCAACCACGCGGGCGGCATTTTGGGCGGCATCACAACGGGGATGCCCCTCATTGTACGTACCGCCGTCAAGCCGACCGCTTCCATTTCCCAGCCGCAACATACTGTGGATCTGGAAACCGGTCAGGACGCGATCCTGGAGGTAAGGGGCCGGCACGATCCTTGTATTGTGCCGCGTGCGGTCCCTGTGGTGGAGGCCGCAACTGCGCTCGGCGTATTGAATCTGATGATGGAGGGGAACCAATTATGACGCTAGACGAAGTACGCAGGGAAATTGACGCCGTTGATAACCAATTGATCAGCCTTTTGGTACGCCGGATGTCCTATTCCGAGGAGGTGGCCGCCATCAAGCAGCGGGAGCATCTGCCTGTGCTCAATACCGCCCGGGAGGAAGAGATCCTCCGGCAGGTAGGGGAGAAGGGCGGCAGGTTCGGGGGGGCTTTGCAGACGGTATATTCCAACATAATGTCCGTCAGCCGTGCACTCCAGCACGAACAGCTCCACTCCGGGGAAATACTTCGCGCTGTCATTTTAAACGCTTCCCGAAAAGCCCCCGCCCAGCCTTGCCGGGTAGTCTGCCAGGGGGTGGAAGGCGCCTACTCCAGCCGGGCGGCACGCCGGGTATTCCCAGGCTGTACCCCGGTATTCACTACCCATTTTGAGGATGTTTTCCGGTCGATTGAAAATAACAGCGCAGACTTCGGCATATTGCCTGTTGAGAATTCTTCGGCTGGGTCGGTCAGCGACGTATACGACCTGCTGCTGAAGTATCGCTTTTCCATAGTAGGCGGTGTGGATGTTAAAATCAGCCATTGCCTGGCAGCATCCCCAGGTACCCGCTTTGCCCAGATCCGTACCGTATATTCCCACCCGCAGGGCATTCGACAATGCAGTGAATATTTGGAAAAAAACCACCTGCCTACCCAAATCTATTCCAACACGGCCGCCGCCGCCGAGATGGTGGCGGGTAGTCGGGAACCGCTGGCCGCTATTTGTTCAAGAGAAGCCGCCGAACGATGCGGGCTCAGCATCTTAGCGGAGGATATCCAGAACAGCGGCGATAACTGCACCCGCTTTATTGTGATCGCGAGAGAGCTTCGCATTCCACCGGATGCCGACAAGATCGGCTTATGTTTCTCCCTTCCGCATATTACCGGCTCGCTCTACAGTACCCTGGCGCGCTTTGCCGTTCGCGGGCTGAATTTGACCAAGATCGAATCGCGGCCGATCCCTGGGCGAAATTTCGAATATTTTTTCTATCTTGATTTTACGGGCAACGTGTTGCAAAGTCCCGAGGTGTTGGATCTGGTATGCGCGCTCTCCGAAGAGCTTCCGGACTTCTCTTTTTTGGGAAATTATAAGGAACTTGGAGTTTAAGCCATTGGAAAAATAACAAAGGGAAGGTAAGTATGAAATTTGCTTTTATCATTATGGGAGGCTTTCATCCAAAGTACGACCGGGCAAGCATCCGTAAAGGGGCAGCACAGATCATAGGGGTATCCAATATGGACGAAGCTTGCGTAGTAGCCCGCAAATGTTGCGAAGACGGGGTAGACTGTATCGAACTTTGCGGGGCTTTTGGGGAAGCGGGAGCCAAGAAAATAATAGAAGCCACAGAGAATAAGATCCCTGTGGGTTATGTCGTCCATACTCCAGCGCAAAACGAACTGTTCCATCTGCTGTTTGGAGGGCAAACGGAAGGAAAATAATAGAATAAAAAAGGCTATCCTATCTGGATAGCCTTTTTTACCCTAATTTTATTTAGCATTTTTCACGAAATTTCGGTTATCCCACAAATAAATAGCGCCGGAGATTACGGTAAGTACTACAGAGATCCAGACGGCAGCTTCCCCAATGGTAAAAAACCACCAATTTGCAGCGGCGGCGGTTTCCGCCGATACGGGGATAACCCCCATCCCCATCAGTTCCCCAACGTATTGCAGGATGAGCACAAGAAGAATGGAAACGATTTGACTCACGGTTTTTGCTTTCCCCCAAAAATTGGCGGCAATTACCTTTTTATGTTCCACCGCTACCAACCGGACCGAGGTGACCATAAACTCCCGGAACAGCATGATGATGACAGCAACCGCGCTCAGCAGGCCATCCTGCACAAAGCACAGGAAAGCCGCCATCACAAGAATTTTGTCTGCCAAAGGGTCGGCAAATTTTCCAAAGTCGGTTATTTGATTGTGTTTTCGCGCGAGCCGTCCGTCAAAATGGTCGGTTACGGCAGCGATTGCAAAGACAATGCCCGCCAGTAGATAATGGTGGGGAATCTGCGGCAGCAGCAAAAATAATACAAAGAAAGGGACCAGCACGATACGAAGAAGGGTCAATTTATTGGGTGTATTCATGGGATACCTCCTCCCGTTACTCAGCCATTTCGCCAATCAGGTCGCAATCCATGCAGTCGGTTACCGTTACCTGGGTAAACTGGCCCAGGATGGGTTTGCGGGTTTTGGGGGTAAAAAATACCTTTCCATCCACTTCGGGAGCGTCGGCGCTGCTTCGCCCGAACCAGCACTCGGCATAACGGTCAAAGCCTTCGGTCAAAACGGTAATGGTTTTGCCAATCTTCTTTTGGTTGTGTTCCTCCATGATGCGCATTTGTTGCTCCATCATCAGCTCCTGGCGGCGGTTTTTTACCTCGTCGTCAAGCTGTCCAGGCAGACGGCCGGCCGGGGTACCCTCTTCTTGGGAGTAAGCAAAGCAGCCCATGCGCCCAAAACGGATTTCATTGGCGAATTCCGCCAGCTCAGAAAACTCTTCTTCCGTTTCGCCGGGAAAACCGACAATAAAGGTGGTGCGCAAGGCAACGCCGGGAATTTTATTGCGCACCTTTTTCAGCAGCGCGGTCAATGCTTCGCGGTTTCCGTGCCGGTTCATGGTTTTGAGCACCCGGCTGTTGCAGTGTTGCAGCGGCAAGTCTAAATATTTTACGATCTTTTCTTCCGAGGCGATGGTTTCCAAAAGCTCGTCGGTCAAACGGTCGGGATAGCAATACAATACCCGAATCCACTGAAGTCCATCGATTTTACACAATTTATGCAATAATTCAGGTAATTTCAACTGTCCGTATAAATCTTCGCCGTAACGGGTGGTATCCTGGGCGATGACCATAAGTTCTTTTACACCGTTTTCCGCAAGCGTTTCGGCTTCCTTTAAAATATCTTCCATCCTTCGGCTGCGGAATCCGCCGCGTATCATGGGAATTGCGCAGTAGGTACAGCAGTTGTCGCAGCCTTCTGCAATTTTTAGATAAGAAAAGTAGCTGAGGGTGGATTGGACCCGCTCCCCGTTTAAAGGCAGCTTTTGTTTATCCGGAAAACGCTGAAGTTTTTCGCCTTCCAAAACCCGCTCGATCACGTCGGCAATCTCAGCGTTGGCGCCAATGCCTACTACGGCGTCCACTTCCGGCAGTTCTTCTGCGATCTGCTCCTGGTAACGCTGCGCCATGCAGCCGGTCACCACAATCGCCCGGATTCTCCCTTCTTCCTTGAGTTTTGCCAGCTCCAGAATTTCTTCAATGCTTTCCTGTTTGGCCGCGTCGATAAAGCCGCAAGTATTTACAATTGCCACATCTCCCATGGCAACGTCTTCCGCCAGTTCAAAGCCGCGCGCCCGCAAAGCGGCCAGCATCATCTCTGCATCCACACGGTTTTTTTCACATCCCAGGGTAATCATGCCTATTTTCGCCATCGTATATCTCATCCTCACGGCCCTCGTCGGGCATAAATTCCTCCAGCGCCCGGCGGATGTCCTCCCACCGGTAGCCTAACCGTTGCAAGGCCGCCACAGTTCTGCGGCGGCCTTTTTCGTCCTGTAAATTGCGCGCGTATTTGCGGGCAAGAAGCTCGCGTAGTTGCTGCGCGGGATCAACAGCCATCTCCTCTATTATCGCATGGATCAGGTCCCTGTCAATACCTTTTTTCTGTAATTCGTACGCGATCCTTGATTTTGAGAAATATTTACGTTTACATAGTTCATCAGCATAACGGCGGGCGAATGATTCGTCGTTAACCAGCCCGATTTCCTCCATGCGTAGCGCAGCGGTACGCGCGGCTTCCCCGCTGGTGCCGGAGCGCACGATTTTATCCTCCAGTTCCTTCTTGGAGTGGTCTCGGTGAGACAGCAAATACAACGCCTTTTCCCGGGCCCGGCGTACGTCGGATTCCTTTATAAGGTTATGCAGCTCCTCGTCGGTAATTTCCTGGCCAATCCGATGAGGGGAGAAAAGAAGGGTTTCCGCATCAATGTTTACAGCGAATTCCCCATCCAAATATAATGCCCTTAAGCCTTTCCGGCGCGGTTCGATTGCTGTAATCCGCATCAGTCGTCATCCACCATGATGTCGATGCTTGCCTTGGCGCTCCCCCTTGCCTTGGGCGCGGCGGGGGCAGGCTTTACTTCTACCGCGACCGGCTTGGCGGCTGTGGGCAATTCCCCGGCGGGAGGTAGGGAAACCGGCGACGTTTTTGCGTAGAGCTTGCCGACGTTTTCCTTTACTTTGGCTTCAATTTCGGCAGCAATCTCCGGGTTCGACCGGAAATAAAGCTTGACGTTATCGCGCCCTTGGCCCAAGCGCGTTTGATTGTAGCTAAACCAAGCCCCGCTTTTCTGCACCACATCCAGCTTTACCGCCAGGTCAAGCAGTTCGCCCTCGCGGGAGATGCCTTGGCCGTACATCACATCGAATTCCGCCTCCCTAAAGGGAGGGGCAATTTTATTTTTGACTACCTTCGCACGGGTGCGGGAGCCGATCATTTCCCCGTTGGCTTTCAACGTTTCGATCTTACGGATGTCCAACCGGACGGACGAATAAAATTTTAGGGCACGCCCGCCGGGCGTTACCTCAGGGTTACCATAGACTACGCCTACTTTTTCACGAAGCTGGTTGATAAAAATTGCCACGCAGTTGGATTTGGAAATCGCGCCGGCCAGCTTGCGCAGGGCCTGGGACATCAGGCGTGCCTGCAGACCCACATGGGAATCGCCCATCTCGCCTTCAATTTCGGCGCGCGGCACCAAGGCCGCGACCGAGTCCACTACGATCACGTCGATCGCGCCGGAACGGACCAAAGCTTCGGTAATTTCCAAAGCCTGTTCGCCGGTATCCGGTTGGGAAACCAGCAGCGAGTCCACGTCTACCCCCAACGCGCGTGCATACACAGGGTCCAATGCGTGCTCTACGTCAATAAAGGCGGCGTTGCCCCCATTTTTTTGGCCCTCTGCAATGCAGTGCAGCGCAAGGGTCGTTTTACCGGAAGATTCCGGCCCGTAAATCTCCACAATGCGGCCGCGCGGCAAGCCGCCGATCCCAAGTGCCAGATCCAGGGAAAGGGAGCCCGTGGAAATGGCGTCCACATGCATTGCCTCGTTTTGTCCCAAGCGCATTACTGCGCCTTTGCCAAACTGTTTTTCTATCTGGCTTAGCGCGGTTTCCAGCGCTTTTGTTTTATCCATCGCCATCTAAGTATCCTCCGGTTTGATTAGATTCCATTTTGATATTTTTGTTTGCGCCTTTATTATATCGTATTTTAGGAGGGAGCGCAACCAAAAAGCGAAACAAAAGCAAACAATTGTTCTGTGTGCTGTTTAGTCAATTTTGCCACTGACCACGCGGGGGATGCCGGCCAGGTCTGGTAAAATCCGCACTTCCTTTAGGCCGTTTTCTACAAGCAGAGCCGCCACGTTGCCCGCTTGATGGATGCCTACCTCCACAGCCAGCCCCCCTCCCGGCCGAAGCTTAGTAAGCCATGATTTGGCAATCGCGCGGTAAAACAGGAGGCCGTCTTGCCCTCCGTCCAAGGCCATGCGCGGTTCCTTTTGCACTTCGATCTGCAAGCCGTCCAGATCCCCTGTAGGGATATAAGGCGGGTTGGAAAGAAGCAGGTCAAAGCTGTGTTCCTGGAAGCGGTCCGCACAGCTTAACACGTCGCCCTGCAGGGCGGAAACCCTTTTTTCCATACGGTTAAGCGTAATGTTTTTTTGCAGATAAGAAAGGGCGCTGTCGGACAGCTCCACGCTTACCGCCTTTGCCTGTGGGCAGAGGCGGGCAAGGCCTATGGCCGCGGCGCCGCTGCCGCCGCAAAGGTCGAGCGCGGCGTTCCCGCCGTTTTCCCGCAGCAAGCGGGCGGCTTCCTCTACTAGGATTTCGGTATCGCCTCTGGGGATCAGAACGCCTTCCCCCACATAAAAGGGCAGGCCCATGAATTCCCATTCGCCTAGCAGATACTGCAGCGGCTCGCCTTTCGCCCTAAGGCCGATTAGGGTCAGCAGGCGCTTCGCCTGCTCCGGGTTCGCGGGTTCTGCGCCGTGTATGGCATATTGCCGGCGGTCAAAACCCGTTGCCTTGGAAAAAAGGCAAAAAGCATCAAAGGCGGGGTTTTCCTTCCCCGCCTGGATAAGCAATTTTTTTGCCTGTTGGTATAGTTCCCGATAGGTCATTTCCGAATTTTATCCTCTCCGTTTTCCGGGATGACCGCCTTCAAAGCGTCGATGGCGACCTCAATCATGCCGTCTTCCGGTTCTTTGGTGGTAATCCGCTGCATCCACAAGCCGGGTGCGGCGATGATGCGCGTAAAAGTATTGTCGTATTTGCCGCAGATGCGGATGAGCTCAAATCCGATGGCAACCACTAAGGGAAGGCAAAGTATTTTTACGATGGAACGCAGCACCGGCTGGGTAATCGGGATAAAGATGCCTACGATAATACCCAAAAGGAGCATGATGATCATAAAGCTGGTGCCGCAGCGGGGATGAAAACGGCGGTATTTGCGCACGTTTTCCACAGTAAGCTCTTCTTCGTTTTCATAGCAGAAAATGGTCTTATGCTCAGCGCCATGGTATTCAAACACCCGATGGATTTCCTTCATTTGGGCCACAAGCGCGATATAAAGCACAAAGATGCCGATGCGCATCACGCCTTCGGCAAATGAGCGCCAGAATCCGGCCGGGCCTATGGCGGGGATCGCGCCGGAAAGCAGGGTACAGACCCAGGTGGGCAACAGGAAGAAAAGTACGACTGCCAGGACAACCCCCAAGACGGCCCCTACGCCCATGACCACATTCATGATCTTGTCGCCGAACGTGCGCGTCAGCCATTGGTCGAATTTGGAGGGTTCTTCCTCCTCATCCTCTTCCTCCATCCCGGATTTTTCCGCAGAGTAGGAAAGGGCCTTGTACCCAACCTGCATGGATTCAATAAAAGAGGCAATGCCCCGCAATAACGGCTTACGAAGGATGGGGTAGCGGTCGCGCAGATAATTGGTTTCCAGATAGTCGGTGGAAATTGAGCCGTCCGGTACACGGACGGCGACGGAAGTCTGTTTGGGGCCGCGCATCATGATCCCTTCCATCAGCGCTTGCCCCCCAATGGAGGTAATGGTTTTTGTTTTGTCTTTGGGCATATTCCTTATCCTCTTCTCTATGTAGTAAAATGATTGCCTTTTGTTAAGCGCGCGGCGTCCCTTCCGGCGATGGGGAGACGGGTTCCTCCTCCGGCCCGGCGCCCGGCTCCTCCTGTTGTTTTAGGACCGGTATGGAAATGGTGACGGCCGTGCCTACATTTTCCTCGCTTTGAATATCCAATCGCCCGTTATGCAGCTTCATAATCTCATCGGCAACCGCCAAACCGATACCGGAGCCGCGTTGGGTTTGGTTTGCTTTGTAGAATTTATCTTTGATATGCGACATATGTTCAGCAGGAATCCCACAGCCGTTGTCCGCGATAATTACCTTAAGATAATCGTTTTCTTCACGGATGGAGATGCTGACCATCCCCTCGGCCGGAGTGTATTTGAGGGCGTTATCAATGATATTCACGAACACCTGGCGCAGACGGTTCCGGTCGCCCAATACCGGTGAAACCGTCTCCGGCTCTTCGTATACCAGATGCTTGTGCTCCGAAATAGCGCGTTCGCGGTACATATACACCGCTTCGTCCAACTCAGCCAACAGGTCGATGCGGTCCATCATAAGCACCATCCGACCGTTTTGCATGCGGGAAAAATCAAGCAGTTCCTCTACAATCCCCGAAAGGCGCTCGGTTTCATGGATAATGACCCCCATGCCCTTTTCCATGGTGCGGGTATCGGAGGCTCCGCCCATCTGCATGGTTTCCGCCCAGCCTTTGATGGCGGTTAAAGGAGTGCGCAGTTCATGGGAAACCGAGGAGATGAAATCGTTTTTCATTTTTTCCGCCGTACCCAGTTCCCCCGCCATATAGTTGATGGTATCGCAAAGCTCGCCGATTTCGTCGTCGTACGGCTTGTCGATGCGGGCGTTAAAATCCCCTTGGGCAATGCGCTTGGCGGTGGCTCCGATTTCCCTTACCGGCGTAACAATGGATTTGATAAAATACGAGGAGCTCATCACTACGAAAAAGATGACGAGCAACCCTACCAGCAGGACCATAGCCACGGATAAAAAGATTTTCCGGTCCGCCGCTTCCAGGGAAACCATGTACCGCAAAGCGCCCACATATTCCCCTTGGGAATTGTACATGGCCCGCGTTACCGCCATAACCTGTTCGCCGGAAGATAGCTTGCCAATCCAGCTTCCATAGCCTTCCGGATCTTTGAGCGCCGACTCGTAGTCCGGTTTCGGCTGGTTGCGGTCGGGCGGAAAGCCGGTGGAGGTAATGACGGTTTCTCCTGTAGCGTCAATCACCGAAAGCTCCATCAGTTCCTTGTCCTGGAAGTCTTCCACATAGGCGCGCGCCGCGCGAAGGAAGGTGACCGCGTTTTCCTTGGATGCGGCAAAGCTGCCGGTGAGGCTGCCCTCGTACCCGTTGATGGTGGACTGTATGCTGTTATAAAAATAACCGCGCACCGCAAAGGCGAAGCTGATGACCAGAACCACCAGGATCACCAGGATCAAACCTAGGCTGTTGAGCAGCCAGCGTTTTGTAATTCCTTTTACCACCATATTGCCAAATCCTCTCCCAACAGACGGGTTGCTTTCCTACTTTGTTGCTACGCTTCCCATTTATAGCCCAGACCCCATACAGTGACAATGTGCTGTGGGGAAGAAGGCTGATCCTCTATTTTCATACGGAGCCGACGGATGTTAACGTCAACTATTTTTTCTTCTCCGAAATAAGCTTCGCCCCATACATGGTTTAAAATATTGGTGCGGTCGAGCGCCGCGCCGGGATTGCTGAAAAAGTATTCCATGATCTGAAATTCCACCTGGGTCAGTTCAATTGCCTTGCCGCGTTTAAGCAGGGTTCGGTTGCGCAGATTCAAAACAAATTCGCCCGATCTGATTTCTTCCTGAAAATTGTTCTGAGCCCGTACCTCCGCCAAGGCCACGCGGCGGTACAAGGCGTCTACCCTTGCAACCAGCTCGGATGGGCTGAACGGCTTGGTCACATAATCGTCGGCGCCCAGCATCAGGCCGCTTACCTTATCCATCTCCTGTGTTTTGGCGGTGAGCATAATGATCCCTATGCTTCCACTGCGTTTGCGGAGCTCCCGGCAAACGGAAAGGCCGTCGATCCCCGGCATCATAATATCCAGGATTGCGATGTCAAAATTTCCATTTTCCTCGTCAAAACGCTGAAGTGCAGCTTCCCCACAGTCAGCCTCGGTTACCTCATAGCCCGCACGCTCCAAATTGATGACCACAAATTCACGGATGGCGGCTTCATCCTCCGCGACTAGAATCTTTTTCATAATCGTTCCCCCTAATGCTTCTTCTTTGGAACCGGCTGCAGCCGGTTCAGGTGGCGTTTTTTTCCCTAATAGTTCCTGTTTAACAAAAGATTTCACATATATTCCTGGTATGTCAGGGTATAAGGATTATCCGGATTGGGCGTATTTGCAGCGATTACACGCCCATCATTGTGTTCGTACATCTTGACAAAGCCTTCCGTCTCCTGGCCGGCTTCCCATTCTTTCGAGGAAAACACCTGGATGTGCAGCAGTGCGACACCCTGTGCCCCCTTCCATTCATAGAAGGTCAGGGTTTGGGTAGCGGTGTCCAGGCTGGCGGTTACATGATCCCGCCATTCTTCCGGCAGACGGAAGCAATAACGCCCCGCGCTGTTCGTGACCATATCGTACACGAAAATATCCGGCCGTTCGGTTTCTGGATTAAAGCGCCACCAGCTGGTAACATAAGTGGGGTCCTGGCTCTCAGAGGTGTAGCCCGGCATGAGTTCCATGGTAGGGATTTCCACAATGCCATCCCCGTCGAAATCTCTGGAAACCCAGGCCGTCGTAGGGCGCACAGTCGGGTTGCCGCCCTCGCTGGAAGAGAAGGGGGAGCGCAGCGATCCTGCCTTTTCATCCCAATACACCACCTCGGTAAGCATGGATCTTTCCTGGTAGCCGTCGATGACCACAGCCATCCGGCCGGGCGAGATTTCGTCCGCGATGACCGAGGCGTACCGGGTCACGTTCGGGTCCAATTGCACTACGCTGATATTGATGAGTTGGCCGGTTTTCTGATCCATTTGGATGATTCTGGCGTTGGCGTCGATTTCTACGCGCTCATTGGTTTCGGGATCCTGGCTTGCCGTTTTCAGAGAGGCCAGGAAAATCTCGCTGCAGCCGTCGCGGTTAAAATCCTCCGCCAAAACCTCGGAATAGGTGTAGTTGACGGACAGCTCCTTGACGGCGCCATCCTGATACCGATAGCCGGTCAACTGGTTGACGCTGGCGTTGACCGACCCGGTCCAGCCTACCAGGATTTCCTTGGTGCCGTCGCCGTCCAGATCGGAAAAGAGGACCTTATCCACGGATTCCATCCCGTTTGGGCAGACAAATTTACCAAGATTCTGCCAGATGCCGCCCGGCTTGCCAATGACCATCATATTCATAGTGACGTCGTTTGTTTTGTTGGAACGGTAAAAGGCGATGGCCTCCTGTTGCCCGTCCGCGTTGATGTCTTCCATCACGATAGCGGAACGGTAATCGCCGCGCTGCGGATAGCGCAGGGTAATGTCTCCGCCCTCTTCCTGCTCAAGCACTTTCTGGATGTCCGCCTGGTCCCCGGTTGCCCGGGGAGGGCGCAACGTATCTTCAGTATCAAACCCCATGATCTGGCAGCCCGGCAGCATAAAACACAGGATCACGCAGATCAAAAGCACAGTTCGTTTCACAGTTTTAACCCCACTCATGGTTTGGTATTGTTTATCCGCCATCCGGCGGCCCTGCAATTATGGCTATTATATCATAACTTAGGAAACCTGTATACTATGTAGAATTTAAATTTTCTTTTACGGGAGTGAACTTACTGTAAGAGATACGCCTATACGCCAAAACAAAAAGGCTCGCCGAAAGCGAAGACAGGATACATTCAAAAGGCAGTTGGTTTCGGATATGAAATATATGGTTGCCATACAACAAGCCATAGGCGGGAAAGGCAAAAAGGTTGTTACATTAAAACAAGTCAAGCCTTAAAGCGGACTCAGACTGTCTAAAAGGCAATCCCTATTGTAAATGGTACAGGTCAAGGGACTGTGGGGAACCCCTTGCTAGGGGTTCCCCACGACAAAACGATCCACCGGATTGTTTTGTCTCCCCTCCAGAGCCTTGGAAGTCTAGCGTTTCGCTCCCTGCGGGGAGCAACCAAAGGCGCTGCCTTTGGAATCCGCCGCCTTTTGGAGAGGGCGGGCGAAAACGTTCAGGTATCCTCCTGTCGATCTTTTCTGTCAT
>CAMMKL010000044.1 GCA_946497265.1 uncultured Clostridia bacterium
CCCAGGCCTGCCGTGCCCTAAAGAAAGAAGGGATCGAGGACGTCCTCATCAACTCCAACCCCGCCACCATCATGACCGACAAAGTCATGGCCGACCACATCTACATTGAACCGCTGCGCCTGGACGTAGTAAAACGCATCATTGAAAAAGAACGGCCCGACAGCGTGCTGGCCACCCTGGGCGGCCAGACCGGGCTGAACCTGGGCATGGAGCTTGCCGCCGACGGTATTTTGGACCGTCTGGGTATCAAGCTGCTGGGCGCCAACCCCGAAACCATCCGCAAAGCGGAAGACCGCCAGGCGTTCAAAGACACAATGGAAGCAATCGGAGAACCCTGCATCGTCTCCAAAGTGATCGACAATGTCCAGGACGCATTGGATTTCGCCGCGGAAATCGAATATCCCGTGGTAGTACGTCCCGCCTATACCTTGGGCGGGACCGGCGGCGGCTTTGCCAACAACCCGCAGGAGCTGCACGACATCTGCGAAGTCGGCCTGCGCGCCTCTATGATCCATCAGGCCCTCATCGAAAAGAGCATCGCCGGCTGGAAGGAAATTGAATACGAAACGGTGCGCGATGCAAACGGCAATTGCATCACTGTATGCTCGATGGAAAACATCGACCCCGTGGGCGTACACACCGGCGATTCCATCGTAGTGGCTCCCGCCCAAACGATGACGGCCGCCGAAGCTACCATGATGCGCTCCGCCGCCCTCAACATCGTGACCGCCCTGGGCATTGAAGGCGGCTGCAACGTCCAGTTCGCATTGAAACCCAACAGCATGGAATACGCCGTCATTGAGGTAAACCCCCGCCTGAGCCGTTCCTCCGCGTTGGCCTCCAAAGCCACCGGCTATCCGATCGCCAAAGTGGCTACGAAGATCGCCATCGGCTATACGCTGGATGAAATCGTGAATACCGTTACCGGCTGCACCTTTGCCTGCAACGAACCGGCGGTGGACTATTGCGTACTCAAATTCCCCAAATGGCCCTTTGATAAATTTGTATACGGCAACCGCACCATCGGCACCCAGATGAAGGCGACCGGCGAGGTCATGTCCATCGGCACCAACTTTGAGCTTGCTTTTATGAAGGCCATCCGCTCCATTGAGCTGGGGCTGGACACCCCCAATCTGCCGAAGCTTGTCGGCCTTTCCAAGGAAGAGCTGCACGATATGATTTCCCACTGCGACGACGAGCGCATTTTCGTGATCTATCAAGCCATGAAAAAGGGCGTGACCGCCGACGAAGTGTACGACATTACCAAGATCGACCGCTGGTTCCTCTCCAAGCTCAAAAAGATCGCTACCATGGAAGCCGAGCTGGCAAGCGGCGTGCTGGATGAAGAGAAGTATATGCAGGCCAAACACATGGGCTTTTTGGACAAGACCATTGAACGGATTTCCGGTCAGAAACCGCCCATTGCACGCGACGCCGCCTACAAGATGGTGGATACCTGCGCGGGCGAGTTCGACGCCCAGACCCCTTACTTCTACTCCACCTGGGACGACGAAAACGAGGCCGCCCTGCACATCCAGGAAAACCCCACCGACAAGAAAACCATCCTTGTGTTTGGCTCCGGCCCCATCCGCATCGGCCAGGGGATCGAGTTCGACTACTGTTCGGTACACTGCGTCCACACCCTCAAAGAACTGGGCTACGAAGCCATCATCGCCAACAACAACCCCGAAACCGTTTCCACCGACTTTGATACCTCCGACCGCCTCTATTTTGACCCGCTGACCCCGGAGGACGTACGCTCCGTGGTAAAGACCGAAAATCCCTATGCCTGTGTGGTGCAGTTCGGCGGCCAGACGGCCATCAAGCTGAGCCAGCACCTCAACGAAATGGGCCTGCAAATTCTGGGCACCCCGGTGGACAGCATCGACAAGGCCGAAGACAAGGAACGCTTTGACGAGATGCTGGAAAAACTGGGCATCCCGCGCCCCAAGGGGGAGACCGTATTCACCACCGAGGAAGCCTTGGAATCCGCCAACCGCCTCGGCTACCCGGTGCTCCTGCGCCCGTCCTATGTATTGGGCGGCCAAAACATGATCATCGCCTATAACGACGCCGACGTGACCGAATACATGGCCATCATTACTTCCCACGAAATCGAAAACCCGGTGCTGATTGATAAGTACATGATGGGAACCGAGGTGGAAGTAGACGCCATCTGCGATGGGGAAGATTACCTGATTCCCGGCATTATGGAGCACATTGAACGCGCAGGCATCCATTCCGGCGACTCCATTTCGGTCTATCCGCCGCAGACGATCCCGGAAAAGCACAAAAAGACCATCATCGAATACACCGCCGCCATGGCGCGCGAACTGAAGATCGTCGGCCTGATCAACGTCCAGTACGTCATCTACAACGATCAGGTCTATGTGATCGAAGCCAACCCCCGTTCCTCCCGTACCGTTCCGTACATCAGCAAGGTTACCGGGGTGCCTATGGTGGATCTCGCCACCCGCTGCATGCTGGGCTCAAAGCTTAAGGACCTGGGATACGGCACCGGGCTGTACCCGGAAGGGGAATACGTAAGCGTCAAGGTACCGGTCTTCTCCTTTGAAAAGCTCAAAGATGTCGATGTGGCCCTGGGGCCGGAGATGAAATCCACCGGCGAAGTGCTCGGCATCGATAAGAGCTTCCAGAACGCCCTGCTCAAGGGCCTGACCGCCGCGGGTTACAAGCTAAAGAAGAAGGGCGGCGTATTCATCAGCGTGCGCGATAGCGACAAACAGGAAACCATCCGCATTGCCGACCGGTTTGCAAACCTGGGTTTTGACATCTACGCCACTTCGGGAACAGCTTCCGTTCTAAACCACAACATGATTGCAGCTTCTTCGGTGCATAAGCTCAGCGAAGAGGCCCCCAACGTGGCCGACCTGCTGGAGAGCGGAAAGGTGGACTACGTTATTTCCACGTCGGCTAAGGGGCGCCTTCCCGCGCTCGACAGCGTAAAGCTGCGCCGTATGAGCATCGAACACGCCATCCCTTGCCTGACCGCGCTGGATACCGCCAACGCTCTGCTTTCCTGCCTGGAGATGGATCACACCATTGATGAGGTCAGCCTGGTGGATATCACCGAAATTTAAAAAACAAGCATTGAAAAAGGGCGCCCGGCCGGGCGCCCTTTTTCGTTATGCCTTTCTCCCTTAAAAAGGAAAAGGGCCGGCAACAAAAGCGGTCCTTTAAAAAAGGAGGAAACTTTTATCGCAAATCTGCGGAAAAATCGGAATAACAAACGGAAAGACAGCGGAGTTTCGGCTCAAAGTTGCCGTCTTTTACCCGTTGCCGCCCCTACGTTTCTTTGGAAACGGAGGCAGCAACTTTCCGGCAATGCCATTTGGATCGGTAAGCCAACAGAACATTCAAGACATAAGTTTGAACCAAGGTAAACAGAATCCCATAAAGCACCGCTTCAACACCATTTGAAAAACAGCCGATCAGCAAAATGGCAATGCTGATATACCGCATGGTAACCGCAATGTTGCGGGAAGGATACTTCCGGTGGATCGCAATGGCGACCACGTCAAAACCTGCCGTAGAGGAGTTGGCGTCGATACAACAAAAATAAGCAAAACCTACTAAGGCCCCGGCAAGCACAGCGGCAATGGCCGGATGCAGCAAGATCGCAAACCCGCTCATATGCAAGGCGCTGAACAGGCCCATATAGAGGATGCTGCTTAAGATGGTTTTCAAAAAGAATGCTTTCCCAAGAGCGAATAGGCTGAACAGCAATAGCAAAATGGTAATGCCGTTTGACATATAGGCCACATCCAAGCCGAAAAGTTTGCTTAAAATTTGCGCTAAGCCGGTGACGCCGCCGTTAATGATGTTGTTGGGTACGGTAATAAAGGCATAGGCGGCCGATATGAGTAAATTTCCCAATAGAATTTTTCCAATATCCTTCATTATCATAGCTCCTATCCCTTATAAATCAATTGTCGTATTTTTCGATTGTAAGAATACCACAATTAAACATATAAATCAATAAAATACACACACAAAATCGCTTTATAGTAAAATTTGATGCTATAATATATAACAGAATCAACGACACTTCAAAAAATATCACACAATCAAAACCACACTTCGCATGTATGTTTCTTACAGGCACTGGAATGGTAATGAACATTTTTATTTCTCCCAAAAACATATGCCCCGCCCAAAAACCTGGACGGGGCTCGTCTTTTCCGTGATTTTGTGCAGTACTCATCACCGTTTTGTGGTGGCAAATTCCTGTTCACAATAAATACAGCGATAAAGGTGCTTTTCTTCATCGCACAGTTTAAAGGTATGTATGATCCCCTCTTCTACCGTACTGATGCAGCGTGGGTTTTTACAATGTATCACATTTTGCACCTGTTTTGGCAAAGACAGGTTCTTTTTGGCGATAATCTTACTATCTTCAATGATATTCACCGTTATGTTATGATCGATGAACCCCAACACATCAAAATCAAGATCGAAATCCCCCTCGATCTTGATGATATCCTTACGCCCCATCTTACTGCTGCGGGCGTTTTTGATGATGGCCACGGTACAATCCAACTTATCCAGGCGAAGGTATTTATAAATCTCCATACTGCCTCCGGCTTTGATGTGGTCGATGACCACGCCCTTTTCCAGTGCGTCGATATTCAGCATGGTGTCACCCCCAAAAGCTTCAAAATCAGTGCCATTCGCACATAAACGCCGTACTGCGCCTGCCGGAAATAAGCCGCGCGTTCGTCCTTATCCACTTCCACCGCAATTTCATTGACACGCGGCAAGGGATGCAGGACAAACATATCTTTTTTCGCTTTGTTCAGCTTGTCCTGAGTAAGGATGTAGCAATCCTTGAGGCGGATATAATCTTCTTCATTAAAGAAGCGTTCGCGCTGTACGCGGGTCATATAAAGGATGTCGAGCTCCGGCATGACGTCGTCGAGCCTTTCTACTTCCTGGTAAGGGATCCCTTTGGCCCGTATGACCTCGTTTAGGATATAGTCCGGCACTTTCAGCTCACCGGGCGAAATCAGCACAAAGCGGATTCCCTCATAACGTGCAAGCGATTTGATCAGCGAATGCACCGTCCGGCCGAATTTGAGGTCGCCGCACAAGCCTATGGTCAAATGATCCAGCCGCCCTTTTAGGGAACGGATGGTCAAAAGGTCGGTCAGCGTCTGCGTCGGGTGCTGGTGCCCTCCATCCCCCGCGTTGATGACCGGTATCCGGGAATACTGGGAAGCTACTAACGGCGCACCCTCTTTGGGGTGGCGCATAGCGCAAATGTCGGCATAGCAGGACACGACCCGAATCGTATCGGCAATGCTTTCGCCCTTAGCCGCAGAACTGTTGTCCGCCGAGGCAAACCCCAGCGTTTTGCCTCCAAGATTGAGCATAGCGGCCTCAAAGCTCAGGCGGGTGCGGGTGCTTGGTTCATAAAACAGGGTGGCTAGCTTCTTTCCGTCGCAGGCATGGGCGTATTTTTGCGGATTTTGCTCAATATCGTTGGCGGTATCCAGCAATTCCTTGATCTCCTCCACCGATAAATCCAGAGGGTCGATTAAGTGTTTCATCCAATTCCTCCATCCTATCGTTTCTCCATATTATAGAGCATCCGATAGCATTTGTCCATGGAAAATCGGCAGGGGTAGAAAATTAGGGTCAGCCGGCCTCCACAATCAAACGTACCGCCTGATCCTGTGGATCGTTCTGCAAATAGATATGGTTTCCCTGGTCGTCATCCCATTGATGCTGGATGCCCGCGCCGGCCCAGGGGTCCACCTCGGCTTCCTCGCCAAACTCGCCCAGCAATTTTTCCGACAGTTTTTCAATCAGCTCCTGCCTCTGGGCGTCGTCGGATAAAGGCCACTCGAATCTCCCTTCGTGGATGACGTCGTCCCGGTAGGGACTGTGCCGTATCACAATCCGCTGAGCCGGGAGGTCGATCCCTTTTAAATAGACCTCCTGTTCCAGCACCTCTTCCTCTTCGTCTTTGGGGTAAGTGCTCAGAGGCAGCCCGTAAAACGCGAATTCTCTCCCTTCCTGTTCCACATAGAATGCGTTGTTAATGCTTTTGTTAATGCTTTGGGTTGCCTCCAGGTCAAAGCTTGTCCAATCCAGCGGCAGATAGCCGAGTTCCCTTTTGTTATCTGCCAGAGCATAAAACAGGGCCGGATAGGGCGCTGCCAAATTAAAATGGGTACCGCTTTCTGTACTGGAAAGGCTACAGGTGGCCAGTGGAAGGGGCAGTATAGTTTCGTAAAAGCTCTTCTGATTCAGTATGGATATCTGCCCTTGTTCTATATATCTATTACTCAGGTAAACTGAGTTTGGTAGGTACGTCGGATTCGATAGGTAATCCAATAAACTCTGTTGCAAGGATTCCGGAAGGGAGCTTTCCACCGTAGCCATACTCTCTAGTTCCATCGCATAGCCATAAAGCAAGAGCTCCGACTGGGTCTCCTTCACTTTATAGTCCTTAGACTCGACCAATATTTTTCGTAGTTCCTGCCGGTTCTTGCCTTCTATAAAAATATCGCTTCCAACAAGGCCGACGGAACAAATCTCATTTTCATCCTCCACAAAGGTCAAAAAGACGTCGGACGCTTTTCCGTAAGGTGTTTGGAATTCTTTATCCGGTATCCAGATAGAAACGGTGCAAAAGGGCGAGCGGTGGGATATCATGTTCAAATATAAATCATACTCATCCGGCTTTAGCTGCAGGGCGCTGATCGCCTCTTCCCGGGACATCCCCCACCGGAGCTCCTCAATCTGCGGCAGCGGCTCGCCGTAGGTGGTCTCCTGCCGGTTCATCGGGTTCCACAAAAGCACCGCAAACAGGGATGCGCCGACCAATACGGCCAGTGCAATTGCTCCCCATACCGCTTTCCTCTTAAAGAATGCCTCTTTCTTTCCGACCGACAAATCGTGCCATAAACGTATTTTCATGTGATCGCCCCTTTTCTTTTTTCCGTTATCAAATCGTTTTGCAAATACAGGCTGTTGTCCCGATCGTCTTTTTATCGATAGGGGATTGCTTTACTGGTCTCGCCGGCTCCTCCTCCCGAATATCTAAGAAAATTCCTCTGCCGGCTTTTCAATCAATTGCTTAACAATTGCGCCAGGATAATCGCAGCACAATGGCGGCATTTGCCATGTTGATCAAACCTTTTCATTCGGCTCCCCCTTTTTTCTTCCCAAAATAGATTAAAAAAGAATATTATAAAATATAAGCAATCTATCTGATTATAGTGTATTGCAACAGCGGCCAAACGTCAAGCGATCTTGCTGAATTTTGATTAATTGTAAGAAATTTTTTAGAATTTATGTAGAAAACCAACTTCTTGCATGCTAAAATAAAAGCAGAAAATCCGGAAGGGGAGTTCTGCATGAAAAAAAGCCTAAGCAAAGCCAAAGTAGCCGACACCGCAAAGCAATATTCCCTCATCACCGTAAGCACCCTGCTGATCATCGCGGGATCACACTTCTTTAAATTCCCAAACAATTTTACATTCGGCGGCGTGACCGGCCTTTCGGTTGTGGTCGGTAAAATCGGGCTGATGTCCCCCAGTACGGCAAACTTTATCTTGAATATGATTCTGCTGGTCTTAGGCTTCCTTTTTTTAGGAAAAAGCTTCGGCGTAAAGACGGTATATGCCAGCATACTGCTTTCCGTTGGGCTTTCCGTGATGGACAAGGTGTGGCCGCTCCCCCAGCCTCTAACCGACGAACCGATGCTGGAACTGATTTTTGCCATCGCCCTGCCTGGCTTGGGTTCCGCTATCCTATTTAACATCGGCGCGTCCGGCGGCGGGACGGACATCATCGCTATGATTCTAAAAAAATACACCCGCATCAACATCGGCATGGCCCTAATGATCAGCGATTTCCTAATCACCATGACCGCTATCTTTATCTTCGACGTGAAAACCTTGCTTTTCTCCCTGCTCGGCATGCTTACCAAATCCCTGGTGATCGACAACGTGATTGAAAGCATCAACCTGTGCAAATATTTCAATGTGGTCTGCGCGAATCCGGAGCCGATCTGCCAATTTATCACACAAAAATTAAAGCGCAGCGCCACATTGCTGGAAGCAGAAGGGGCTTTTTCCCACCAAAAAAAGTATCTTATCCTGACCGTATTGCGCCGCCCGCAGGCGATCCTGCTGCGGCAGTATGTCAAAGAAGTTGAGCCCACCGCATTCGTGATGATCACCAGCACAAGCGAGATCATCGGCAAGGGGTTCCATGGGGAATAAGTTTGTAAGCAGTTTTTAGCATTTGAAAACATGGTTTTTCTAAAGTACCGTAGATATCCTTGTTTGCGCATTAAATGCAAAAGAACTTCCGCCTGTGTTTGTATAACACCCAAGCGGAAGTTCTTCTTATAATCAGTAATAGAATATTACTCTCCCAAATACGCAAAGCGCGGCACGGTCATGCCGTTTACCTGCACATTCTCAAAGAACATGTCGGCGCTGCGCACCCAAAGCTCCTGTTCCCCATAAAGGGCCTGGTACACCACCATTTCCTGCATGGTTTCGGAATCCTTGGCGAAGCCTATGACCCGGTACTCATTCCCCTTAAAGTGGCGATAACGGCCTACCTTATGCTCCTGCGGTGCGGGGGCCTGTTGCACGCACGCCGGCGCTTCCGGCAAACTCGCTGTGTCCTCTTGCTCCGATACCGGAACCGTCATCTTAACGATATCCTCCGGGGCGCATTCCTGCAAGACGCGCGCCGAACAGGCGGGCACTACTACGCTTACGGTGCCGTGCTGCGGGGCCAGCACCTCGTTTTCATGCAGCCGGTCTACGAGCACCTTCGAGCCATCCATCCCAAAATCGAGGCGGAACTCTTCACCGGCCAAGTTCAGCGCTACATAGACGTTTTGCCCGTCCTTGGAACGCTTAAAAATGAGCTGTTCGTTTTTGACAATTACCTGTTCATACTCGCCGGTCTGCAGGGGAAGCAATTCCTTGCGCAGAGCGGCAAGCTTCCCAATGTGGACGGCAAGCGCATCGTTAGCGCCGGGGATGTTTCCCAGCTCCAGGCATGGGCGCAAGGGGGCGTCGCTGTTGTTTTGCTTTACGCCCTGGATTCCCCACTCGCTCCCATAATAGACGGAAGGCGCGCCGGGCATCGTAAACAAAAGGGTATACACGTTGTAAATATGCTCATGGTTGCGCAGCACGCTGGCCAGGCGGTTTACGTCGTGATTGTCTACAAAATTATAGGTGTAAATATTGCGGTAAATACCGCCGCCCGCTCCAAACTGGCGGTTGATGGAATAATTGATTTCAAAATAGTTTTTGTCGTTGTGTGAGGAATAAAGCCCCTTGTAGCATTCGTAATTCGTCACCGAGTCAAGCATTTCCGGGTTCGCCCAACGGTTGTAGTCCCCGTGGATGATCTCACCCATCAGCCAGAAATCGGGCTTACGTTCCTTACAGAAACGGCGAAGCCGGCGGAAAAAGTCCGGGTCCACACAGTCTGCCGCATCCAGGCGCAGGCCGTCGATCCCAAAATCCTGTATCCATTCCCCTACGGCGCCCAATAGGTGATCGACCACCTCCTGATTGCGCAGGTTGAGTTTTACCAAGTTATAGTGCCCCTGCCAGGACTCGTACCAGAAGGGGTCGCCCATCGGGCTTCCGCCTCCAAAATTCAAGTTGTGGAACCAACTGCAATAATGCGAGCCCTGTCCGTTGCGCTGGACGTCCTGAAACGCCCAAAATTCCCGGCCTACGTGGTTAAAAACGCCGTCGAGCACAATGCGGATGCCGTTTTTATGAAGCTCTTCGCATACCGTACGGAAGGTATGATTGTCGCCCAGACGTTTGTCAATTTTATAATAGTCGCGCGTATCGTAGCCATGCTCGCTGGATTCAAACACAGGGCCAAGATATACGGCGTTTACTCCCAGCTCCTTGAGATGAGGAATCCATTCCGTCAGCTTTTCAATCCGTTTTACCGGCTCGCCCTCGGTGTTGTGCTGCGGCGCCCCGCAGAAGCCCAGCGGATAAATGTGGTAAAATACGGCGCTGTGAACCCAATTGCTCATATCTAAAAACTCCTTACAAGGTAAAATAACGCGGCGGCCTTCAGGCAATTCTTGCGGCGCCTTATTCGGCCGGCACTGGTTTCCAGGTGCGGAAATCAGCTATAGTATAGCATAGTTTGCACAAATACGCTATACTTAATTTTAAAAAATTATTATAAAGATACAGTTATTTAGCGTGTTCTTTCAATAGAGAACCGTGCAAGAAACTCCCTGCAGAAACGCGGCGTCCGGTTTGCGGTCGGTCACAAGGATATCCACCTGGGAAAGATCGCAGGATTTGCAAAAAAATTCCAGACCGAACTTTGTACTGTCGCATAAAAGTACCCTTTTATCGGCATTTGCAAACATCGCGCGCTTTACCGCCGCCGCTTCTTCGCTTGCCTCGGTGGCGCCGCAGCGCAGCGAAAGGCCGCAGCAGGAATAAAAAAACAGGTCGGCATGAAATTTTTCCACAGTACGTACCGATAGCTGCCCCACAATAGAAGATTGGTTCTGTATCACACCAGCGCAGGTAAACACCTTTGCAGTGGTCATCTCGTTTAATAGGTTGACTGTGGCTATGCCGTTGCTTAATACGCTCAGGCCCTTTAGCGAGGTAAGCTTTTCCGCCAGCGCAGAAACCGTTGAGCTGGAATCCAGAAAGACGGTGCTGCCGTCCCGCAGCAGCGGCAGCGCAAGCCGTGCAATGCGTTCCTTTTTCTCCCGCTCCTTATTGACCCGGAGCAGTGGGGGAGCATCCTGATTATTGCCTTCCGTCAAGGCGGCCCCTCCTCTCACACGGGTAAGCAGCCCTTTCTCCGCCATTACGTTCAAATCCCTCCGAATGGTAGCAGGGCTGGTGTACAGCCTGCTGCTGAGGAACTCCACGGTTGCGCTGCGGTATTCCTTTAACAAATCCAGAATCTGTTGATGGCGTTCATACAATAGCATTCGGAACCCTCTCTTTCATTTGATTCATTCTGATTTAAACTGTTCAATCAATAGAAATCCATTGTTAATTTATCAACTTTTCAGCCATCTATAGACGTAAAAAAAAGAAAATACTATAATTTTCTTGTTCCATTATCTCATATCAATCAGAAATAATCAATTCAAAACAGAAGGAGAAGCGGTATGAAAGAACAACTCATCAAAGAACAGATCTGCGATATATGCCACAAAATGTGGCAGTTAGGCTGGGTTGCCGCCAACGACGGCAATGTATCCGTCAAGCTGGAAGACGGCACCTTTTTCGCCACGCCCACCGGCATCAGCAAAAGCTTTATCACGCCGGAGAAGCTGGTAAAAATCAATGAGAAAGGGGAAGTACTGGAAGGGCTTGCCGGGTACAAACCCTCTTCCGAAATCAAGATGCACCTGCGCTGTTACCGGGAACGGCCGG
>CAMMKL010000045.1 GCA_946497265.1 uncultured Clostridia bacterium
GACAACAGGAACCTCGCATACCCGGAATCCGTTGAGCTTCGCTTGCATAATGGCCGCCGGCTCCGGATAATCCTGGGCATAATGCAGGGAATAATGCTTCGCCATCGCCCGCGAACAGGCACGGAACCCACTTGTGGCATCGGTAATGCGCAGGCCGCAGCAAAGGCGGAGCACACCGCCGATCCAGCGTATTCCCAATCGGCGCATCACAGAAGTCTGAAACCCCTTTTTCTCTATAAAGCGCGAACCGATCACCAGATCCGCCTTACCGTCCAGAATTGGTTGTAGCAGGGCGGGCAGGTATTGCGGATCGTGCTGCCCGTCGCCGTCCATCTGGACTGCAATGTCGTACCCATTTTCTACGGCGTACAGATAACCGCACTGCACGCTTCCGCCAATCCCCAAATTCACCGGCAAATGGATATGGTTGCAACCGAGGGCGCAGAGGATCTCCTCGGTTGAGTCCCGCGAACTATCGTTTACCACCAGATAATCCAAGTCGGGGAACTCCCGGTTGAGGCGGGCTACTACGCCGGCAATATTTTCTTCTTCATTGTAAGCGGGTATTATAATCAATATCTTCATGCTTCACCTTAGATTTCTCGTAGCATTTGCAAATAAGCTATTTTCCTAATTGGTTGCTTTTCTGGCTGGCCGCATACGCTTTTACCAGAAGCTTGGCGACCGGAGAAGGCCAAAAGCGGCGGAACATTTCAAAATCCTCCCCTACACGGGCGTTTTCTCCCAAGACGCGAGAGGTTTCCGAGCCCCCGTGAATACGGTGGCACATGAGCGGTTTGGGACAATAGACAAACGCTCCGGAAAGCCTCGACAGCTTTTCCCACGCCTGCCAATCCACATCGCTTTTGTAGCCGTACGCAAAAATCCGAGAAGGCAGGTTCGGTTTTACAAAGGTAACCGAAGGGCAGCAGATGGGGCAGCCAAAGGAAAGTATCCGGCGGCGAACAAAGCGGCTGCTCTGAAAGCCTCTGTATTTCAATGGGGAAAGCATCCGCCTTTTTACCCGCAGCAGCCTGTTTTCCTCCTCTTCCCGGCCGTTTCGCAGCTCGTGATAATCGGAAAAGAAAATCAGAGGGTGCTTCACCTCATTCACGGCGCGCAAAACGTTCTCCACATAATCCGGCTTATACAGATCATCCTGATGGCAAAGGGTTACTAACGGCGTTCCGGCCTGCGCATATCCGTGATTCCAATCATCCGCAATGCTGGAACGCCCTTTGTTGACCGTCACTGTCAGATGATAGTGTGCAGCGATTTTTTGGATATAATCATTTGGCGTAGAGGTAGAAACCAATACTTGCCCTTTTACAGACTGGGCGAGCGCTGAACGGATGCTCTCTTCCAGATAGGGGCTCTCGTGATAAGCGCACACAACAAAAGTGTGATCCTGCGCCGTGTACATCATCGTGATCCCCCCTTTTCCTTGCCATATTTATTCCGATAGCTGAAAAGCAATAACGCACCCCAGAACAGCAAGGTAATAAACGCCATCAGCGCGGTATACAGCACGCAAGCCCCCATCAGTCCGCAATGGCCAACGACCGGCCGCGCACCCAAGAGGGCGATCAAAAAGGCCGCGGCATATATATATACCAACGATTTCTGCCGGCGCATTACCGTGATGGCGTAATATAGGATAACGGATGCCGCATTGAAACCGCCTCCCAACAGCAGCATCAACAGCTCCGGCAAATAGCCGTCCAGCTTGACGTGGTACAGCATCGAAAGTACCGGAAGCCCCAACCAGGTTCCCACCAGAATGGTTAGTATGGTAAATCCCAGCACAAAGAGCATCCCGCGGAACACAATTAGCCTAAACTTCTTCCGGTTCCCTATCACCCAGCTTGAAGCCATTGTGGTGAGCAACGGTTTAAAAGCAAACCCGGTAAATAAATTGATGACAAAGTTCGGCATAAACAGGATGCCGAAATAAGTGATCATCTCCTCCGGCAGCAGGCTCCGGATGGCTAGTCGCGGCGCAGTGCTGATATATTGCAGCATAAAGGTGCCCGCACACAAAGGAAAGCACACGGTCAAAAGTTTTTTAAGGGGCGGCCAGGAAAACGACGGCCGCAGCTTTACAAACTCGCGCGCCTCGGGGATATTAAACAACACCAATCCCACAGCCGCTGCGCAAATAGCCAACAGCGTGGAAAACAGCATATTCCGGTTGATAAGCAACGTAATAACAAATACAGAAGTGGAAAGCACCACCCGCAGCGTGAGCGCGCGGCCCGCAATGTCAAGCCTTCCACGCTGCTGAAACATCCCATGGAACACATCTTCCAAGGCATCAAACAGCTTATAGGTACATAATAAAAAAATCAAACAGGCGTCTTGTTCAGTATAACCTCCCAACAGGATAAACAACGCCGCGCCCAGCATCATGGCAGCGCCCGTCACAAACCGGGAAGCAAGATAAGTCCCAAATGGAAACGTCTCTTTGACATCGGTCGCCTGGTAGGGGCGCATCTCATAGCCGCCCAGTGTTAAAAGCTGCTGCGCTAGCGGATAAGCAAACAGGAAAATCCCTGCCCGAACCTCGCCGAACAGACGGGTCACCACAACTTGCAGTACCAAGGTAGCAAGCGCGTTGACCCCGCTTCCCAACATATTCCAAAAAAATATTTTTCTTTGAAAATCCAGCTCCTCACCGAGCAGGTACCTTTTTAATTTCATTTTTTCCTCCGGCTGCTGCGGTCCGGCGCTCGCTATTGAACGGCCGAACCTTATCTTACCACAAAGAGCGAAACAGAGCTGCTCTTTTTACTCGCCTGCCCTTCACTCCATCCAACATCTGGCACGAAGGGGTCTAAGCGTGGGTTGTTGCGGACTTATCCTCCTCCAGCTGCAGAGCAAACGGGCAGTGATTCCTTCTTTGTTCCTCCGGAGGGAGCTGCATATAATCCCCATAGGTATTTTCCAACATTTTTCGCAAACAGCGCGGGAAGCAGACCATCTCCCCCTCGAATTCCAGACGGAGGGGAGGGTTAAGTTCTTCTATCTCTATGATATGGGAATAGGGGTTTGTGTCACACAAATAGCCGATCCGTCCGGTACCGGCTTCCAGATGAAGCATACTGGCCGCCCGGCATTTCCGGTACAGCCACCGTTTGGAGACCCCGAATACCCGCATACCGTAATGCACGGCCGCGCACGCAGTCTGCAAGACCCGCGCCTTCCAGCCGGACACGGGCAGCACGGGATGCGGGATGCTGCGCAGGATCAGCAGCTTGCTCCACAGCCAGGCGCTGCGGGCCTGGCGCCGAAGCGCCCGGTCGTCGTCCGGCAAGGTATCAAAAGCGTATATATCCAGAAAAACACCCAACGGGCAGTCGATATCCTTGAGGGGTTCTTCTACAAAAACGGTGCCTCGTTTGCACCAGCGGGTTGTCATCAGGGGAAAATTTTCTTCCTCTTCCGCATTGACCACAAAATATCTGTCCTCATATTCTTCTTTGGCGATGCGCAAAAACGCTTCATAGTCGGCGCGCGGCAGCCCCACGTCAATGTCGTCGTCCCAGGGGATAAAGCCCTTATGCCGCAGCGCCCCAATCCCCGTACCGGCAAAAGCAAAGTACGTCAGGCCGTGCCCCTCGCACAGGGCGATAAAATCTTTCAGGACGGAAAGCTCCGTCTGCTGCACCCTGCGCAGCAAGTCCGGGTCGTATTCTTTCATAACTCGTCTCCTCCCACAATGGTTTCCGCCTTATAGGAGGAAAACGCCGATGATCTGATGATAAAGGGCATACACCGATATTCCGCCCGCAGCCCCAAGGGTAAGCACGTGATACGCCCCCTCAGGGATGCGGCATCTGATCCGCCGGGTATGAAGGAGCAGATACAGCGGAACCAACAGCGGCAGGTAATACCTCGCCTGCACCCCGTTGATCTGCGGCAAGCCTACCGGGGTAAAGGAAAGATAGAGCGCCGTCCAAATGAGCGCAACCACCGCCGTGAGGGCTACCACCAGCCAGATTTTTACCCGTCGGGGCAGCTCAGTCGCCTCTGAGTGGTCGGTAAGCAATACAAACACCAGCAGGATGAGCGTGACGGCCTGCGCGTTGTAACTATCGACAATGCCAAGATAAGCCAAATCGAGGGTGACCGACGGGCCTATTGTAAAGTTAAACAAGTTGCTTCCCACGCTTTGCAGGAGTAGGCCCAGGTAGGCAAAGGGATGGCCCAAAATCACACCAAGCTGCTTTGCCGTGGACGTATCCCCGCCGCGTAAATCCCCAACCTCGGAAGGGTTCGTGAGGGTCGGCAGGACAAAGGTGCCCATCATCAGCAAAAACAACAGCAGCGCCGCCCCTCGGAAAAGCCAAAGCTGCCGTTT
The DNA here is from genome assembly GCA_946497265.1 of uncultured Clostridia bacterium. Lineage (GTDB taxonomy): Bacteria > Bacillota > Clostridia > Oscillospirales > Acutalibacteraceae > CAMMKL01. The sequence goes on from CAMMKL010000045.1 coordinate 4,361, forward strand.
GCCCCCAAACTTTTCTTGCGGCAAAAGCAGGACAAGAAGCAGAAGGGGAATATACACCGCCTTAGGGAAACTTGCAAATACCATCGCCCCCAACATCAGGGCGGCCCGGCGAAATGTAAGCGTTCGCTGCGGGTGAAGCATTTCGTCCAAAAAAGCAGCAAATCCCAGAAGCAAAAAAGCGAACACCACTGCATCGTACGTATAAGAAGCGGCGATAAACAGCGGCGTGGGCAACAGCCCCAACACCGAAGCGATGCGCTTTCCCGTGGGGAGCAGCTTGACCGCGAAAAACATAACAAAAGCATACATCAAAAGGTTGCCCAGCCTTCCCAGCATGTAACAAAGGGCAAACGGAAAATGGAAAAGGTCGGCCATCCCGTAAAGCAGTGCCTGCGGCAGATACGCCAGGCGCGTATATGGGACAACCGCCGGCTTTTCGGTGATCTGGGCCAAATTTTGTTCGTCATTGGCCGACTGCAAATGTGCAAACAGATCCTGCTGCTCTTCCCAGGTATCCGCCCCTTTTGGAAAAGTAAGATCCCGGGTTTCGGCAGCGGCCAGCGTCCAGTAAGCCTTGGAACCCGCAAATACCTGAGAGGTCTCTACGGTATGCTTGTAATGGATCTGTTCATCCCAGGAGGAAAAGCCGATCGGGGCCGCCGCCACATAGCCTACACCGATGCAAAGGCAGAGTGCCAGGAAACCGATCTCCACCCGGCGGGCGACCAGGGCGCGGAACGCGATCAAAAAATAAGCGGCGCCCAGCGTTACAAAAGTACACAACAAGCGGATCCAATTTACTGATAGTATATTCCTGGTTTGTATATACGTAATTGAGGTGCCTTTCGGCACCTCTAACGTAATCGAGGAAGCTGAGCAGCCTATTTTCTGCACCGACCGTCCAAGCTTTGTGGAATTTACATCCTGTAGCTCGAATACTGCGGAATTGCCGTATCGGTCAAAGCCCGCCACCTCCAACAAGGCGGTAAAATCGCTTTCCCCTTGGTACCCGTATTCCAGCTTATCAACATATTCCCCGGATAGGGGCAGCCTAAGGCTCGCACCGTCGCATTCGGCCAGCAGAGCGCCGTCCCGCAGGGAAAAACCGTTTTTTTCCAATCCCTCCAGCGTAAACGGCTGGGTTCCGGTCTGGTTACCGAGCAGGTGCCACTGAAAACCTACCAGTTCAACCGCAATTGATAATATCGCCAGTATCAAAACAGCAACCGTATGTTTTAACGCTTGTTTCTTCAAATCCATTCTCCTGTCCGCGGGGGAAAACTCCCGTTTTTTCAGTGGAAACTGAGCGATCCGGCGTTGGCCTACCGGGATTACCGCAGAATAAAATCTTCCCGGTCCGGGGAAAAATTGGGGTTGTAATAGGGGTCGCCCAATTCCATCATAGAGCTCCAACGGCGGGTAAACAATCCCCGGTCAATGCTGCGTTGTTTGCGCTGCTCCTTATTAAGAAGGGGAACCGACCGCTCCGTATGATACAATTCGGCAAAGGGCGTATACACAACCAGCAGTTTTTCTTCCCGAATACGCAGGCAGAGATCCACATCGGCAAAACGGAGCAAATAGTCTTCATCGAAGCCGCCCAATGAGTCGAACACTGATTTTTTCACCATCATGCAGGCGGAAGAAACCGCGCTTAAATCCTGGGCATAACAAAGGCGGCCCATATAACCTACATTTTTCCGGTCTACCCGGTGATGAGGGCGCCCGGCGGAACCCATAATCCCAACGACGATCCCGGCGTGCTCTACCGTATCGTTCGGATAATAAAGTTTCGCGCCTACCGCGCCCACGTCGTCCCTTTGGGCGTACATCAGCAGCTCTTCCATCCACCCCTTGGTGATCACCTGGGTGTCGCTGTGTAAAAAGGCAAAGTATTCGCCCGAAGCTTCCTTTGCTCCAAAGTTACATGCCTGGGCATAGTAGCATTCGCCGGCCTCATACGTAACAATCCGCACCTTCTCCTGCCGCTCCAGTTCTTTGTAAATGCGTAGCATCTGGCCGTCGGTGCTGTTGTTTTCGACGATAATAATCTCGTAATTGGGGTACGTGCTCTTGTTTAGAATACTTTTGACGCAACGGGCCAGCTCCTTCGGCCCGTTCCGGCTGGGGATGATAATCGAAATCTTGGGGTTCCCTTGGATTTGATAGGCGATACGGTAAGTTGCCACAAGATTAGGAATGGGGGTCGCCTTGGCATCAATTCCCAAACGGTCCAGATGATCCTGCACCGCCGCGCAGCCGGCCGTGACGCAATAGGGTTTCACGCTGATGTCGCTGGCCACCGATCCCTCGTGGCTGCGCCAAAAATACAGCACTTTCGGGATGTGCGCAATGTTTTTGGCCTGTTCCGTCAAGCGCAGCACCAGATCGAAATCCTGGCTGCCGTCAAACGCTTCCCGGAAGCCCCCGGTTTTTTCGAGCAGCTTCTTATCAAATACGGTAAAATGGCAGATATAATTGTTGGCGCGCAGGGTATCAATGGCAAAATCGGGCTTGCAGTGTATGGAAATGGGATGCTCAATATCTTTTTCAAAGGTTAACTCGTCGGTATAGATAAAATCGGCTTCCTGCAGGGTGATGGCCTCCATCGCCTCAAACAAGGCTGCAGGATGAAGCAGGTCGTCATGGTCGAATAGGGCGATGTAATCGCCGTCCGCCATTTCAATACATCGGTTGCTGTTACCGGATATCCCCTCGTTCGTTTCCAGCTTTTTGTATTTGATCCGCGGGTCCCGTTCGGCGTATTCCTGGGCGATTTCCCCTACATAGGCGTGCCCTTCGTCGCTGCCGTCCGCCAGGCAGAGCTGCCAGCCGCTGTACGTCTGGTCAAGCACCGAATCGATCATTTCCCTTAAATATTGTTCCGGTGTGTTGTAAAGTGGAACCAAAATACTAATGGTAATGTACCGGTCGAACACCGTATTCTTTTGTTCTTGTTTTTCCGCCTCCGAAAGCTTATATTGATGGACAAAACTTTTCGAGCCGCGCATGCTTGCCAAACGGAAGCGTACCTTCTGTATGGTGGCGCGCAGGCCGTTTTCCTGCAGGCTGACGGCCGCCTTTTTGGCCAGTGTTACAAAACCGGGCATATTTTTGTTTTCCATATGATAACCTCCCGAACGGCAACCGCCATAGTTGAAAAGCTATGGCTTCCCGGTTGCCCCATTCTCATTTTGTATCAAGGTAAAACAGCGCTAATCCAAAGGACCGGGAAACCATCTGCTTATCCATCCCTTGTCGCCTGTTTGTACAAGCCGCAGACTTCCTGCGTATCCCCCAACATGCGCATGCGCCCGTGTTCCAGCCACAGCACACGATGGCACAGCCGCTCAATCTGCTCGATGGAATGCGAAACAATCAAGACGGTTGTCCCGCCGGACATCAGCTCCTGAATGCGCTGTTCGCATTTTTGCTGAAATAAAAAATCCCCTACCGCCAAGATCTCATCCACAATCAGGATATCGGGTTTGATCACCGTGGCAATGGAAAACGCTAAGCGCGCCACCATGCCGGACGAAAAATTTTTGACCGCCACGTCCACGAATTCCTGCAGTTCGGCAAACTCGACGATTTCATCGAATTTCTCCTTCATCTGCGCGCGGGAAAACCCCAGCACCGAACCGTTTAGAAAGACATTTTCCCGTGCGGTCAGGTCGGTGTCAAAGCCCGCGCCGAGTTCAATCATGGGAGAAATCACCCCTTCGGTATACACACGTCCCTCGGTAGGCTTCAGGATTCCGGAAATCGTCTTCAGAAGGGTGCTCTTCCCGGATCCGTTCAACCCCACGATCCCGAACACGTCGCCCTTTTCTACCGAAAAACTGACCTCCTTTAGAGCCCAAAACTCCTCAAAGAAGAGTTGCCGTTTCACCAAACGAATCATATATTCCTTAATGCTGTCCACCTTGTCTTTCGACATGTTAAACCGCATGCTCACATTGCTGACTTCTACTGCGTTGCCCATCCCGGAACCTCCTTAGATATGCAGAATAAATCTATCCTGCGTGCGTTTGAACACCCATCCGCCCAACAGCAGGAAAGCGAGGGAAAAGCCTATGCAGATCAAATTATCCGCCGGCCCCGGAACGGTGTTGTACATGACAACATCGCGGAAATAGGTCACGTAATAGTAAAGCGGATTGCATTTGATGATCGGCAGCACCCACTGCGCCCTGTCCAGCGCCTCCATCGGGTAGATGATAGGGGTCAGATACATCCAGGCGGTGACGCAAACCGAGTACAGATGGCCCATATCGCGGAAAAAGACGTTTATTGCGGCGATCAGCATACCGAATCCAATGCAAAAAACCAACGCGTACAGCATCGGTACCGGGAACAGCAGCATGGTCCACGAAAGCTGCATGTTCCCCATCAGGCACGCGACCGCAATCATAATGGCAACCGCAATCATAGAAAAGAACATATTGACAAAGGAAAAAAGAATTTTTTCAAGTGGGAAAATATATTTAGGGATATACACCTTTTTGATCAGCGTCGCGCTGTTTACGATGGATTGCAGGGCGGCGGTGGTGGATTCGGATACAAAATTGAAAATCAACCAGCCGGTCAGATAATAAATAGAGAAATTTTCCACTTCAAAGCGGAAGATGGTGGAAAACACCGCCGTGATGATCAGCATCATCAGCAGCGGGTTTAAAATGCTCCAGCAAAGGCCCAAAACGGAACGCCTGTACTTCACCTTCAAATCGCGCGAAATTAGATTTTCCAGCAGGAACCGGTATTTTAAAAAGGTTTGCAACTGTTTTTTCACGGTGTCGCCTCTCTTTTCGCTTTACTCCACAGCATCCATGGCAAATGGGCTTTCGAATTCCCGGAAAGAGGGGTGCCTGCCGTCCTTATCGCTTAGGATCAAGTCCATCCCCTCCTCGACAGGCCACGCAATCCCGATATCCGGGTCGTCCCACATGAGGCCGCCTTCATCGGAAGGGTCGTAAAACCGGGTGCACTTATAAACAAATTCTGCCTCTTCGCTCAACACGAGAAATCCATGGGCAAAACCTTCCGGTACATAAAATTGTTTTTTATTTTCCTCGCTCAGTACTACGCCGTACCATTTACCATATGTTTTACTTCCCTTGCGAAGATCCACCGCAACGTCGAACACTTCCCCGCTGACGGCGCGCACCAGCTTACCCTGCGGGTTGTTTTTTTGAAAATGCAGGCCGCGCAGCACGCCCCGTCGGGATTTGCTCTGGTTGTCCTGTACAAAAGCCATCCCCAGCCCGGCTTCTTTAAATTCCTGGTAATGATAGGTTTCCATAAAATAGCCCCGGTTATCGCCGAAAACAGTGGGTTCCACCACCACAAGCCCTTCGATCCCGGTTTCCACAAAGCGAAAATTCGCCATAACCCTCAGCTCCTTATAAGACAGGAATAGGGCTTGCGGTATTCCCCCTATATGCTAGGAAGACCTACTACGCCGCCCTTTCCACGTTTGGCCTATGCTTTTTTATTTTCCCGCATACATGGCGCGGTAATACTCCTGATATTGCCCGCTGGTCACACGCTCCATCCACTCCTTATGGGTCAAATACCACCGGATGGTTTTTTCAATCCCCACTTCAAAGCAGGTTTCCGGAAACCACCCAAGATCCCGCCGGATTTTCTCCGGATCGATGCCGTACCGGCGGTCGTGACCCTTGCGGTCCTCCACATGTTTGATGAGCCCTTCTCCTACGGAGGGATCGACGTGTTCCTTGACATAGGAAAGGATCGTCTTCACTATGGCGATATTCGGCCGTTCGTTGTGGCCGCCCACATTATACACTTCCCCCGTTACGCCGTTTCGGATCACCATATCGATGGCTTTGCAATGATCCTCCACATACAGCCAGTCGCGCACTTGCATGCCGTCCCCATATACCGGAAGCTCTTTATGCTGCAAGGTATTGTGGATCATCAAGGGGATCAGCTTTTCCGGGAATTGATACGGCCCATAATTATTGGAACAGCGGGTAATATTCACCGGGAAACGGTAGGTGTCGTAATACGCCTTGACAAACAAATCCGCCGAAGCCTTACTGGAGGAGTAGGGGCTGTGCGGGTCGAGGGGGGTCGTCTCCATAAAATACCCCTCCGCTCCAAGAGAGCCGTATACCTCGTCGGTAGAAACCTGCAAAAACTTGCAGCCTTCCCGGTATTCGTCGTCGCCTATCTGCCAGGCATTTTTCGCAGCGTTCAAAAGGTTCACGGTACCCAGCACGTTGGTTTCCACAAAAACCTGGGGGTTTGCAATGCTGCGGTCCACATGGCTTTCCGCTGCAAAATTCACCACGTAATCGATTTCATTTCCTTCAAACAGGGTTTTGATCGCCTCCTGGTCGCAAATATCCCCCTGCACAAAGGTATAACGGGGATTCCCCTCTACCTCCCGCAGGTTTTCCAGGTTCCCCGCATAGGTAAGCTTGTCCAAATTGATAATCCTCACGTCGTCGTAACGGCGAAGCATGTACAAAACAAAATTGGAACCGATAAAACCGGCGCCGCCGGTCACCAGATAGGTTTTCATTTCCTGCTCTCCTCCCGATAGTCGTTTGCAAAAAAGCTGCGCAGGGCTTCCTGCCAGTCCCGCATCTCGTCCCCCACCGTACAGCGCAGCATCGGGTGGTCAAGGCAGGAATAGGCGGGCCGTTTGGTCGGGCTCTGAAATTCCTCTGAAGTACAGGGGGAGACGACGGCGTCGATCCCCGCAAACTCTATGATCTTACAGGCAAACTCGTACCAGCTGCATTCGCCTTTCCCGGTACAGTGGTAGAGGCCGTACTCCTGGGTAACGGCAAGCTTTAAAAGGTGATACGCCAAATCGGCGGCATAAGTGGGGTTGCCCCGCTGGTCGTTTACTACCCGAACCCCCCCGTTTTCACGGGCCAGGCGCACCATAGTACGAACAAAATTGCCGCCCTGGTGGCCGTAGAGCCAAGAGGTGCGCACAATGAAGTAGCGGGAGCAGA
>CAMMKL010000046.1 GCA_946497265.1 uncultured Clostridia bacterium
ATTTGTGCCTGCATTGTTTTATTAAGTTCAGACCATTCCTTATTCATATTCAATTCCCTCTCAAATTCAAATTTGCCGGTTTATATCTTTATATTATAGCACCCTTATAGAGATTTTTCTATTACTTACCATTAATTTTTGAAAAAGCCTGTATTTGCAAGGATTTTCACAGTTCAAGACTTTTCGATAGCAAATACTAATCAAATATTATTTTTTATCATAACATAAATCGGATGCTTCTATCAAGTAGAGATCTTTCTATCGTATTGACAAAAATAAAAAACAGTGGTACGATTTCTTTGGTTAGCAATATCTAACCATAAACGGAGGTATGGTCAGCCGTGCGCACGCTTCCGCCGCATCCTTCGTTTCGGAATTAAAAATAGCCTAGAAAAAGGATACGAATCCCTGCCTAAAGTTAGAGCGGCGGGCTAGGTTTGATAGGAGGAGGTTTCAGTATGGACGGTGCCTGGTCAACAGTTATTATTTGCATTGTGTTGGCGTTATTCTGTGTTTTTGCGGTGAGAAGTTACATAAAAAAATTAAAACACGGTTGCTGTGGAGCAGGAAGTGACGAGGTGAAGCGGGTACGCCCACCTGATAAAGATAGATCCCATTACCCTTATGTATGCCGGATTGGGATTGATGGCATGAGCTGTAAAAATTGCGCCATGCGGATTGAAAATACCTTTCATGAGCGGGAGGGATATTACGCGAAGGTCGATCTGAAGAAGCAGTCTGCAATCGTTTGGATGAAGCGGCCTGTGCCGGAAAATGAGCTCAAAGAGCTGGTACGGCAGGCTGGGTATCGCGCGGTGAGCTTGGAAACGATGGATGTGCAAGTGTGATGCAGTTGGTCGGCAATCGCCTGTTTTGTAATGCGATTCTATACTGGTTACAAACATAAATAAAGGAGGAAGCGTTATTAAAAATGTCTTATACAAAAAACTGGGATTGTTTTAGGGAGGAGTCCTGTTTGGTACGGCAGGGATAAAAATCCTTTCCAGTGAAGATGCCCAAAAACTCACGTCCATTGTACCGCGGCGGCGCTTCGGGCAAAAGAATTGTAATGAAGACTGCAACCACTGTGCAGAAAAACGCCGAAGACATTTTGGCAGAAGCCAATCAGATCAACGAAAAAGGGGCTGCCGAAGAATCCGCAGCTCAAATGAAATATGAGGGGAAAGTGGAATAAACCATGGATGCTACAGAACTGCTGCATTTGACACTCCATTTTCCTCTTGCAACTATGTAATTATAATAATTGGGAAAGAATATTAGACGGCGGACCAGCCTTGGATCTGGTCCGCCGTTCTGTAATTTCATTACAATTTATTTAAGTTAACCCCGATCTATGAGATAAATGCGACTAAATAGTTATGATGACAAATGCCGAACACCTATTGACAAAAATACGGATTCGTACTATATTATGAAAGTACGAATCCGTATTTTGTAGGGAGGCTGTTTATGCAAGATTGTGTGAAAGCAATGCGCCGTCTGGCCATTTCTATGAATAAGGTGAATGGGGCTTATTATTACTGTGCGCGCAAACTAGGGGTAAAAGAAAACACGCTGGCCTTGCTGTATGCGTTGGACGATGGGGAGCCACACACTCAGAAACAGATCAACGAGGATTGGCTGATCCCCAAAACCACGATCAATACCATTGTTAAAGAGCTGATGGCGGCAGGGTATATTACTCTTCTACATGAGAGGCAAACCAGAGAAAAAACCATCCTTCTTACGGATGAGGGCAAAGCCTATACACGCGGCTTGTTGAAAACGATTTATACAGCCGAACAGATCGCCCTAAAAAAGACACTTCAGGAATTTACTCCCGAATTTATTGATGCTTTTGATTGTTTTGCAACCCATTTGTGTTCGGAATTTCATAAACAGATACTTGATCTAAAAAAATGAGAGGAATTATTGTATATGCACTCCCAGAATCTATTCTTAAAAACCCCGCCGTTAAAGCTGTTTTTCCTTGCTTCCATTCCCGGAGCGATCAGTATGCTGGCATCGGCTTTATACCAAACGATTGACGGCGTTTTTGTAGGCCGTTTTCTGGGTGGTACAGCTTTTGCGGCGTTAAATCTAGCCATGCCGTTTGTTATCATCAATTTTGCGCTTGCGGATCTTATCGGTGTAGGGTCGGCAGTCCCAATTTCTATCTGCTTGGGAAGGAAACAAGATACAGAAGCAAACAATATTTTTACCTGTGCTTGTCTGATGATCGTTGGTGCGGGGGTGCTGGTAGGCGGGATTCTTTATGTGGCGGCGCCGGTGTTGATCCGACTGATGGGAGCAGAAGGGGAATTTGCCGAGTTAGCGGTACAGTATCTGAGGGTTTACGCGATTTGTTCCCCTGTTACGACCATTGTGTTTGCTATGGACAATTTCCTGCGTATTTGCGGGATGATACGCGGCAGCATGTTTTTGAATATTTTGATGTCGGTTCTGAGCGCTGTACTGGAATTCCTATTCCTGGTTATTTTCCGGTGGGGCATCTGGGCCGCAGCTCTTGCAACCTGTTCGGGCATGTTTATTTGTGCATTTTTAGCCTTGATCCCCTTTTTTAGGGGCAATACACAACTGCATTTTTGCAAGCCGCGCTTTCACTGCCGTATGGTTAGACAGATTGTTGCCTGCGGAAGCCCAAACTTCCTAAATAATATCGCAGGGCGGATTACCTCAATCCTGATGAATGTCATTTTGGTGCGCTTAGGCGGCGAAATGGCCGTATCCGTTTATGGCATCCTGATGTACGCGGATGGATTTATCCAGCCTTTGCTGTACGGGATGTGCGACTCCCTCCAGCCGGCAGTCGGATATAATTGGGGCGCCGGAAAAATTTCCAGAGTCCGGGCAATCGAAAAATGCTGTTTTACAGCAAGCGGTATCGTATCGATTTTAGCTGTTTTTGTAATTCTTTTGTTCCCGGCGGAAATTACAAACCTGTTTATGGCGAATACAAGTGAAGAATTTATGAATATAGCCGTGGGGGCGTTACGCTTGTTTGGACTCACGTATGTAACTAGATGGTTTTCATTTGCAACGCAAAGCTACATGCTCGCGATTGAAAAACCGCTTCCGGCTTCGATTATTTCGGTTTCCACCGCATTGCTTTTACCCGTGCTGTTGATTGCTTTGCTTTGGCCGTTGGGGCTGACGGGAATATGGTTAAACTTTGCAGGAACCGCCTTCCTTGCTGCAATTTTATCCATTATGATTTTGTTCAAATGCCGTAATGAGCTATTACGGCCGGATACTTATCGTGACGATATGTGAATGTGTACTAGATAGTAAAGCAAAAAGCCATTCTCTTCTTGTGGTGGGGCAACTTTAAGAAGAGGATGGCTTTTTGCTGCCGGGATAATAGGGCTCTTTGTATTCCAGTTAACTGTTCGCATCTCAAAAGCCGTCAATCGGCTAAATTGGAAATTCATTCAGATTGTACGGCCGATCAACCGCAAAAGAATATCGTTTTGCCGGAGGGTCACGCCGTGCGCTTGTGTATTTAAATGGGGCAGAAAGGATACGACGGAACACCCTTAAATAGCGGAATCGCCTTTAGGCAAAAGATTGGAATGCCCCTGTAAAAGCATGAAAAGCTCATGAAAGTTTGAAACCCGATAGGTAGCCGGGCTGGACTGACGGCTTATTGGAGAGTACCAGCAAGTATCAACGCCTGCATTTATACCGCCTTGAATATCGGATGTCAGCGAATCCCCAATTAACAGCACCTTGGATCGGTTCGATATTCCCATATCGGAGAATACATATTCGAAAAACCGCTTGTCCGGCTTTTGCCAGCCAATTTCTTCAGAAATATAGACTTTTTTGAATAGTTTTCCTAGGCCGCTGTGGATGAGCCTGCTGCGTTGCACTTGGGCGATTCCATTGGTTACGATCGCCATAGTATAACACGAATAAAGCGTTTCGCAAAGAGAGATGGCTCCTGGAATCAAATGGGCGCTTTCGCTCAGGAATTGGCGATAGCAGAGGTTAAACGCGATGGGAGACTCTCCACTGTCAAGCTCCTGTAAGAGGGTGGCGAAGCGGGTAGCCTGAAGTTGTTCCCGTGTGATTTGGCCCAGCTCGAACTGCTTCCAAAGGGAATCGTTGATCTCATGATACCGTCTGCTGATGGAAGGGGTATAAACAAGCCCAAACTGCTGAAGGGAGCGTTTCAACGCTTCATCTTCCGAACGGTCAAAATCCAATAAGGTGCCGTCCGCATCGAACAGCAATGTATCATATGTTTTCATTCTGCATCAAGAAGCCGACGTACAGAAGCTGAGCGCGGCATCCGCGGCGGAGGCGGCATCCGGCGTATAGCAATCGGCGCCGATTGAATCACAAAAGCTTTGTGTCACAGGCGCGCCGCCCACCATGATTTTGACTTTTTCGCGGGCATAGTTTACTGAAAAAAGATCTACGACACGCTTCATTTCCAGCATGGTGGTGGTCAGAAGGGCGGAACAACAGACAAGCTGAGCATGATGTTCCATGGCGGCATTGTAAAATGTTTCGGCAGAAACGTCTACACCGAGATCTATAACCGTAATCCCTTTGCCCTCCAGCATCATTTTAACCAGGTTTTTTCCAATATCATGCAGGTCGCCTTTTACTGTGCCGATCACGGCTATGCCTTTAGCCTTGACCCCGTCGGAAACCAGGTGGGGTTTTAGCAAGGTAATACCGGCATTCATTGCACGGGCTGCAATCAACACCTCAGGGACATACACTTGATTGTTTTTAAATTTTTCCCCGATCACATTCATGCCCGATATCAATCCGTTTTCTAATATATCCTGAGCGGAGTACCCTTGCTGCAGAGCTGTCTCGACCAGAGCTTTTACTTTAGGGGCACGGCCCTGTTGCAGAAGGGTACTGATTTCTTCCAAAATTGACATGAAATACCTCCTCGCATAAATGATAAAAAACAATGCATTTCCTATTTATTTTACACGATTTCCCAAAGTGATGCAAGATGCAAAGGAAAAACCGAGAGCGATGGAGCCGGTTATGGGAGTTTTCATTGACATTTTTTGCTCTTAAAGATATAATAAGTCTATCTCAAATATAAAACAAAGGTTGACAATAACCGGATTTGGGAAGAAAAGGATTGATAGGAGGCGATCTTTTGGGATACAAAGAAGAATTTGAAGAGATATATTTAGAAAATATCAGCCGGGCCGGCTCGAAAGAATTATACGATTGGCTCCATACAACGGATTTTTTTACCGCGCCGGCCAGCACCCGATTTCACTGTGCCTGCTTGGGCGGTTTGGTACAGCATAGCGTAAAAGTATATAGGGTAATGATGGAAAAGCATTTTGACGAAAAAATAGATAACCGGGAAAGCTTTGCTATCTGTGCGCTGCTGCATGATCTATGCAAAGCCCAGTTTTATAAAACCTCTATGCGTAACGTAAAAAACGAAGAGACCGGGCAGTGGGAGAAACAGCCGTATTATTCGGTGGAAGATAGTTTCCCTTATGGGCATGGGGAAAAATCCGTGTTTTTAATCGAACGCTTTATGCGGCTGAAGACCAGCGAAGCGATGGCCATCCGATGGCATATGGGCGGGTTTGACGATGCCGCCAAGTCGGGCGGCTTTGCCATCAGTTTAGCGTTTGATAAATATCCAATCGCGGTTAAACTTCACTTAGCGGATCTGGAATCTACCTATTTACGGGAGAAAGGGACTTCAGAAGCGAATAAGAAGTAAGGGAAAATTCTATTCCATGCAGCATAAAGGGGGAAAATACCAAATTTGAATTTTTAACAAACGGCCAGAGCCTTTGGGGGTATCTCTAACCTGCGATCCAGTCGGTTGGTTGGGGCGTCCGTTTTTTGCCCGTACCTTTCCGGCGTAACGCAAGATAATGCATAAAAAAGAGCATTTTGATTATAGACACCGGAAGGCGACCCGTTTATAATGGATGTATATCAATCATAGAAACGATATGGAGGGATATGCCGTGACACAATTGGAAAGGCAAATTGACTTTCTTGCAAACGGAGGGGGCAACAGCCGGTTGCAATTATTGTATGGAAACGATTCGGCGGAGTTGGCCAAGGAAAGCAGGCGTTATGCCGATATTGCAGCGCAATTTGCCGGCTTGTTTGGTGGAGAACGCGAGGTGCATTTTTTTAGTGCGCCCGGCCGTACTGAAATTGGAGGAAATCACACCGACCATCAGCATGGGCGGGTATTGGCAGCGGCGGTAAATTTGGATATTGTGGCGGCTGCCTCCAAAAATGAAGAGATGGTGATACGGTTAAAATCAGCGGGGTTCCCCAGTATGGATGAGGTTGACATTTCCCGTTTAAACATAAGGGAGGAAGAAAAAGAAACTTCCGCGTCCTTGTTGAGGGGAATCTGTGCGCGTATTTCAGAGCTAGGGTATCGTGTGGGCGGTTTTGACGCTTATACAGCTTCCCAAGTACTCAAAGGTTCCGGCCTATCCAGTTCAGCAGCATTTGAGATTTTGGTCGTTACGATTATCAACCACCTGTACAATGATGGAAAGATAGACCCAGTGCAGGCGGCTAAGATCGCACAATATGCGGAAAATGTCTATTTTGGGAAACCAAGCGGCTTGATGGATCAAACAGCTAGTTCGGTGGGCGGTTTTGTGGCGATTGATTTCGAAAGGCCGGAAGCCCCTAAATTGGAAAAAGTCAATTTTAACCCTGCCGATGCGGGGTATGCACTCTGTATTGTTGATACCGGCGGGAACCATGCAGATTTGACTTGCGATTACGCTGAAGTACCGTTAGAAATGACGGCAGTGGCACGCGCCATGGGGCACGAGGTGTTGCGAGAATGCGACCCTTCTGCGTTTCAGGCGCAGATCCCTCAGCTGCGTGCCAAGGTTGGGGACCGCGCAGTTTTGCGGGCGATACACTTTTTTGCAGAAAATGAGCGTGTTCAGGAGCAAACAACGGCCCTTCGTGCGGGGGATTTTGAGGCGTTTAAACAGATGTGCCTTCTTTCTGGCCAGTCTTCTTATATGTATCTGCAAAACGTATATTCCAGCCGTGCCCCCAAGGAACAAGGCATTTCATTGGCGCTTGCATTATCGCAGAAGATTTTGCAGGGGCGCGGTGCGTGGCGTGTACATGGAGGAGGATTTGCCGGAACCATGCAGGCGTTTGTTCCGTATGATTTATTGGCGGAATACTGCAGTAGTATGGAGGCTGTTTTTGGCGCAGGGCATTGTTACGTACTTTCCATTCGTCAGGCGGGAGGTATTCAGGTGTTTTAACGTTTGCCAAGCTATGTTACTTCAGTAAAATAGTTTCGCCAAAGAGTCCGGTTAACGTTCTTGCGGTATTCTATAATCCGCCTGTAAACCTGAGGGGATGCAATAAAGCTGTTACTATGGATCGTGGTTCAGAATGAAGATAAAATAAGCGGTCGGCATGTGAGTGACCGAAAGCCCCCAAAAAGGCAGGAAATAAAAATGGTTTGAGCAATGGAAGGGCTTGTTGTCTGTGAATTGCAGGCGGCAGGCCCTTTACCTTGCCTAGATACGCCTATTATAATAAACCTGATACTCAGTTAGTTCCCTTTATAAGTTTCTAGAATTCGGCACCGGTAAATTTGGTGGCTGCCGGCTAGCTCAAAGTTGCATCGATGGATTCCAAATAACACGTGGCGATACTGTAACTTGACACAGTATCGCCACGTGTTTTTTAATGTTATTAAGCTGTACTTATTTGACACGTTCCCGGATGAACTTATAAATTTGAATACATACGGTGGGCAGAAATGCAAACAAGGCAATCAGGCCCACATCGGTCGGGGAGAGGGGGGCAACCTGAAATAGGCCGGAAAGGAAGGGGACGAAGAGCACAGCGGCAAGCAAAAGCACCCCCGCCCCAAATGCCGAAAGGCTATAGGGGTTGCTTGTTAAACCCAAGCGGAAGATGGAATGTGTCCCACGGCAATTGAAGCCATGGAAGAGCCTGGAGAACGTCAGAGTGGCGAAGGCCATGGTGCTTGCCATAACTTCCCCGCCCTTGGAGAGGCCGACAAAGAAGGCGGCCATGGTTGCAATGGCAATAAGTAGCCCCTGGATTGAAATCTTGCCAAGGAAATTGCCGGTTAAAATGGGTTCCTTGGGATCGCGAGGTTTTTGATTCATCAGGTCGTCGCCGGCGGGCTCCATTCCAATCGCAATGGCGGGTAGGCTATCCGTTAACAAATTGATAAACAACAGGTGTACCGGCGCGAACGGAACGGGTAGGGCAAACAAGGAGGTAAATAGCACACACAATATCCCAGCCGTGTTGCCGGAAAGCAGGAATTGAATGGAGTTTTTAATGTTGGTATAGACATTCCTTCCGTTTACCACAGCTTTCACAATGGTGGCAAAGTTATCGTCAGCAAGAATCATGGACGCGGCGTCCTTGCTGACTTCGGTACCGGTAATGCCCATGGCAACGCCGATATCGGCCTTTTTCAGGGCGGGGGCGTCGTTTACACCGTCTCCCGTCATCGATACAATGCAGCCCCTGCGCTGCCAAGCGGAGACAATGCGGATTTTGTGCTCTGGGGAAACGCGCGCGTAAACAGAGATCCTGGGCAGGGCTTCGTCCAAAGCTTCCTCGCTCATTTCGTCCAGCTCCATGGCATCTACCGCCAAATCCCCTTCCTGAAAGATGCCGATCTGCCGGGCGATTGCGGTGGCAGTCACTTTGTGGTCTCCGGTAATCATTATTGTGCGGATTCCGCCCTGCTTTGCGTCGGCCACTGCCTGGATGGATTCCTCACGCGGAGGGTCGATCATCGAAATCAGCCCGATAAAGACAAAGCCCTGTTCATCTTCCAGGCTGAGTTCCCGTACGGTGTCCAATTCCCGATAAGCAAAGGCCAGCACGCGCAGCCCTTGCTCCGAAAGCTGTTGGTTTACCGTCTGGATTTCGCGTTTCCTTTCCTGCGTAAAAGGCAGCGGGCCTTCGCTGGTAAGAATGCTTACGGATCGATCCAGCAAAACGTCGATGGCTCCTTTTGTCAGCAAAGTGGGCACGCCTTCCAGCATGTGCAGGGTGCTCATTAGCTTGCGGTCGGAGTCGAAAGCAAGCTCCTGCAGGCGGGGATGCTGTTCCCGATAGGACACTTCTTCTACGCCGAAATAGTCCGCCAACTGCACCAACGCAACCTCAGTCGGGTCCCCGATTACCACGCCGTCTACGTCTGTGGCGTCGCTGGCCAGAACGGCTGTTTTTAATAACATACGCTGCGGGGTGTTGGGAAGGGACAGCTTTTTTCCCTCCAGAAGCTGTCCGTCGGCATAGATTTTTTGTACGCACATTTTATTTTGTGTCAGCGTACCGGTTTTGTCCGAGCAGATAACCGAGACCGAACCGAGGCTTTCGACTGCTTTCAGGTCTTTGATGATGGCGTTTTGCTTTGCCATTTTTTGTGTACCCAACGCCAGCACTATGGTGACAATGGAACTGAGCGCTTCCGGAATGGCAGCCACCGCCAAAGCGACGGCAAACATCAGAGAATCCAGCACCGGCATCTGGCGGTATAAGGACAGGCCGAAAACCAACGCGCAGATAAGCATGATCACGACTGCCAATTTTTTGCTGAATTGATCCAGGCTGTGCTGCAAAGGGGTTTTGCGCTGTTTTGTTTCGTTCATCAGGGAAGCAATTTTTCCAAGCTCCGTCTGCATGCCGGTGGCGGTTACAACGGCGGAAGCACGCCCGTATGTTACCAAGGAGCCGGAAAACACCATGTTTTTTTGGTCGCCAAGCGCGACTTTGTCACTGTGGAGCGTTTCCGTATTTTTTTCCACGCCTTCCGATTCTCCGGTCAAAGAGCTTTCATTGACTTTTAAGGAGAAATTTTCCAGAAGACGGCCGTCCGCCACTACGAGGTCGCCGGCTTCCAGCAGCACGATGTCTCCCGGGACAACGTCTTGGGAAGGGATTTCGATCCGGGCGCCGTCGCGCAGAACCTTGGCATTTGGGGAAGACATCGCCTTCAGGCTTTCCAAGGATTTTTCTGCTTTCAGATATTGTACCGTCCCCAAAACGGCGTTGAGGATAATAACACACAGGATTACAATGGTGCTTTCCTGTTGGCCGGAAAGCATGGATATGATTGCGGCAATGATCAGGATGATGACCAGCAGATCCTTAAACTGCTCCAAAAAGACCATAAGTACGCTTTTTTTCTTTCCTTCTGTCAGGGCGTTGGGGCCGAACTGGTCCTTTCGCTGTTTCGCTTGTTCGGTGGTAAGGCCCTTTTCCGAGGTTTGCTGCTTGCGCAGGGTTTCTTCCGCGGAGCATTGAAAAAAGGTTTCGGGCATTCGGGTTCTCTCCTTTGATTTGTTTCTGGTTTTTTTGATGGTTATAGTATTTCCGCTTTCCCGAAAAAGAGCAACAAAAAAGACCTTTAGGCAGATCTTCTTTTACAAAGAAGACCGCCCAAAAGTCTTGTTACCGGAACCGGCACACAACGCCAAATTAACAGGTTAGCCTGAAAACCGGGATGTTGACGAAGTGTTTTACAACTACTCCCTTTTGGAAAGCAAAAAATAATGTTTTTTCATTATAATGGTTTGCTATCTTCCTGTCAATAGATTCCAGTTTTTAATTATGATTATTAACAAATTGTTCTTAAAATCGATTTTATTGTCTTGTATTGCTGATGATGTTTTATGGGCTGCTTTCGATAGGTGAACATGATGGGGAATAATGCCGCGTAACCTGCTTGCTAAGTATGGGGGGATAACAAGCGGGCTTTGATCATAGGGAACAAATTTTGGCCCGTAGGGGCAGAATGTCGGGAGGAGCAACCGAAATCTCGTCGATCCCCATTTGCAGAAAGGTTTCGGTCAGTGATTTATCTGCGCCCATTTCCCCACAGATGCCAATCCAAATTCCAGCTTCGTGTGCATTTTTGGCGGAATCGGAAATCAGACGGAGGATGGCTTCATGATGAGGGTCGCAGAATTCCGAGATACCTTGGTTTTGGCGATCCATAGCTAAGGTATACTGGGTAAGGTCATTGGTTCCGACGCTGAAAAAATCCACCTCTTCGGCAAGTTTATCGCTGATGATCGCAGCGGCCGGCGCCTCCAGCATGATGCCGAGTTCTACGTGATCAGAAAAAGGGATATGTTCCGCCAAAAGCCCTTCGC
>CAMMKL010000047.1 GCA_946497265.1 uncultured Clostridia bacterium
TTTCTCTCCCACCGCCCTGGCGGCGGCCTTCAGATCCAGCTCCCCGGCCACCGGAATGACAAACACAAAAAAGCCTCCGGAAGCCCCGCGCGTCACCAGGGTCTTGTACACCCGATCCGGGTCCTGCCCCATTTTGGCCGCAACCGACAGGCCGTCGATCTGCCCGTCGGTACAATCATAATAATGCGCTGTATAGGGAACCTTTGCCTTATCCAAAATGCGCATCACGTTTGTTTTTACTTCCTTCATCTGTTTCACATCCTATCCGATCAAAAAGCCTGCCAAAGGGAATCCCCATCGGCAGGCTTTCTTTCTGATTTCTGGTCTTGTCGCAGCTTACAGCTTAGCGGCGGCAGCTTCATCGGCAAACACGGTAACATCCGGATGCATTTGCAGAATGGAAGCCGGGCATTCCGGAGTAACCGGACCCTTGACCATACCGTACACCGCATCCGCCTTGGCGGAGCCGGTGGCTACCAGAATGATCTTGCGCGCCTTCATAATGGAGCCGATGCCCATGCTGATCGCCCAGCGCGGCACCTCGTCGCTGTTTTCAAAGAAACGGGTATTGGCCTCGATGGTACTCTCCGTCAACGCAACCTTGTGGGTTCCCATCGGGAAATTGTCACAGGGTTCGTTGAAGGCGATGTGGCCGTTGTTGCCAATGCCCAGAATCTGTACGTCGATACCACCGGCGTTTGCGATCATTTCATCGTAATGTTTGCCTTCTGCATCAATATCTTCGGCAGTGCCGGAGGGAACATGGATGTTTTCAACCGGTACGTTAATGCCCTTGAAGAGGTTCTCCTGCATGAAATAGTAATAGCTTTGAGGGTGGTCGTGCCCAAGGCTGATATATTCGTCAAGGTTAAAGGTCGTAACCTTAGAGAAATCCACAATCCCTTCCTTATACATCTCAATCATGCGGCTGTAAGTCGGAATAGGAGAAGAACCGGTCGCAAGGCCCAGCACACTATCGGGCTTGGCGATTACCTGTGCGGCAAAGATGGTAGCAGCGGCTTCCCCAATTGACTTGGCGTCCTTGTAAATCTTTACGTTCATAAAAATTACTCCTTTATGTAGTAATGGTGTCATTGCCTTTAATTTAATTTTACCACTTTCTCCCACAAGTTCAAGTATTTTCTATCATTGTTTTCATTTTCTTTTTCCTTTCATTCGTGTGTAACCTGTCCTCCACCCAACGCATACACTGGAATAAAACAGATTCCACGTGTATCGCCTACATAGGTGGCACCACAGCCGCCTATCCTGCGTCCCAAAGATGCAGGTCGCCCGGCTGATTTAGGGCGGTTATTTTAATGTAAGAAAGGAGATTCTTTTGGATGAAAGAGGATCTTTACCGAATGACGGAAGAGCAGTACGGCATTCCCCCTCTGCCGAAAAATCCCGTGCCCGCCATGGCCTATATCCCCTATCAGGCGGCGGAGGATAAAACCTATTCTCCCGAACAAGGTTTGATGAACGGCACCTTATTTCCTGTTTTGAACAAACCTTTCTATGGATGCGGAGGGATGGAGAGATGAACGAACGCGCACGCCTTCTGCAACGCATCGCAGCAATAGATTTTGCCATCATTGAACTTCACATGTATATGAACTCTCATCCCAACGACCGCATGGCAGCCTCTAAACTCAAGGAGTACGGCGTAAAAAGCGAAGCCCTGCGTGCGGAATATGTAGAGAAATACGGTCCCTTACTTTCCAGTCAGATGGAAAACAACCGCTGGGGTTGGATCTCTGACCCGTGGCCGTGGGACAATACCCCCGAGGAGGATTGCTGATTATGTGGATATATGAGAAACGTTTGGAATACCCGGTAAACATCAAACGAACCAACGCCCAATTGGCCAAAGTAATTATTTCTCAATATGGCGGGCCAGACGGTGAATTAGGTGCATCCCTGCGTTACCTCAGCCAACGCTATAGCATGCCATATCCTGAACTTCGAGCCATACTCACTGATATTGGTACAAAAGGGTCAGAATGATACACGACCTTGAAAAACGGCTGTATACTGCCATTTTTTCGTCTGAATTTTCTGGAAAACCGGCGAAACATCGGGATCACAATGACGCAGGGGCTCTTTCGGGGACATTTTGCTGTTTTTCATGGCTTTTTACGCTCCTTTATTTTTATGATTGAGGGGGGCTCCCGCCATTTTATTTATCCCCAAAAGCAAAGCCTTCCTTGCTTTTGGGATACTCCCAGTGTAGCAAAGAAGGCCGAAGATAGCGAATGTATGGCTCGAATTTTTATAGCGCCTTTTTGGGGCAGGCTTTGACACACTCCATGCACAAGATGCATTCGGTACCATTTTTACGTCCTCGGGAGTTATCGGTCATATCCACCTCCATAAGACAAACCGTTTTGCATTTACCGCAGGAGATACATTTTTCCTTGGCACAGGTGATTCGGAACAGGGAAAAGTAACTCATTGGCTTTAAGAAGATCGTAATTGGGCAGATGTATTTGCAAAATGCCCGGTTATCCTTGAAAGCAAAAGCCAAAAGAATCCCCACGAGATTAAAGGATATTGCCAACCAAAAACGCCCAGAACATGATTCTTTCCAAATTTCCCACGTTCGCAAGAAATAGCGCCGCTACAAAAACTAAAGATGTAGCGAAAGTTATGTATCGAATCCATCCGATTTTTTTGCGAGGATATTGGGGTGTTTTATAAGGCAGGAAATCCAGCACCATGGCCGTCCAGCAGGCGTAGACGCACCAGCCACGTCCAAAAATCAGCGGCCCGAAGATTTTGGCCACTGCATGGTGGATGGTGGCAGCTTCAAATACGCCGGTAAAAAGATAGTACCAGAAGCCTTCAATCTAGCATATTTTCGTTGCAGATCGGACCCAGATAAATCAGCACATACTGCCCGACCAGAAGCTGGACAATCCGCCGGGCATGCCTATAATTTTGGGTATATAGAAAGACACCGGCAGACAGGGCCAGGCCGATGTAACTGAAATTCAACAGGTAAAATAGATTGTCTTTTGTCAGCCAAAGGGTAACGGCCACGGCTTCAAAAACCACCAACAAAAGCGCGGCGGGAAGATATTTTTTCATAGTAGTGCCACCTAAAAACAAAGTGGGTTTCCTCCATATTCTTTTTTATTGTAGCATAAAGCCATGTCATACGCCACTTGTTTTATTGGGCCGGACGTTTTTTCTTACTGGATACGGGAACCCTATTGGTATCTTAGAAATTGAAAGTTGAGAAGTAAAATGGAAGCCTTTGAAGAATACCTGTCGAAAATTGAAAATGAAGTGCACCGCTCCCGAATGCGGGAAGTGCTTACTTGGGTAAAAGACACTTTTCCGATACTGGCGCCGAAAATCGCCTGGAATCAGCCCATGTTTACCGACCATGGCACGTTCATCATTGGGTTCAGCGCCGCCAAGGGGCAGTTTGCCGACTCGCCGGAGCCACAAGGAACAGCAGCGTTTTCCGATGACATCGCAAAGGCGGGATACAGCCAGACAAGCAATCTCTTCCGCATTAAATGGGACGAGCCGGTGGACTTTCCCTTACTGGAGCGCATCATCCGGTACAAGATCGAAGACAAAAAGGACCGCACCACCTTTTGGCGGAAGTAATCGCGAACGGAGGGATCAGATTGGATTTAGCATCCGCTATGTCCAAACTGGAAGCGTTGGGGACGGAGCAGACCAGAAAAACCTACCGAAATCACGGGGCGCAGGAGCCCCTATTTGGGGTAACGCTTCGGGACATGAAACCATTGGCAAAAAAGATCAAGAAAGACCATGCGCTCGCCATGGAGCTTTACGCCACCGGCAACTACGACGCGCAAACGCTGGCGGGAATCCTTGCCAAACCCGACAAGATGACCGCCGCGGATTTTGAGCGTTGGATGGAAACGGCAAACTGCCGGGCTACGGCGGACTACGTGGTAGCGGTTAGATTGGCGGAACCCGACTTTGGGGAGGAACTTGCCGACCGCTGGATAAACAGTGAAGATGAGTACGCTCAGTCCGCCGGGTGGAATTGTTATTGCCGACTCCTCAGGAGCCGCCCCGACGAGCAATTTGATCGAGGAAAGCTCAACAAGATGCTGCAGCGCGTGGTTCGGGGCATCCATGGGCAGTCCAACTGGGTGAAATATGCCATGAATAACTTTGTCATATCGGTTGGCATTTCCTATCTCCCACTACACAAAGAAGCGATGAAAGCCGCCCTGAAAATCGGCGCTGTCTCAGTCGATCACGGGAACACCAGCTGCAAAACACCGCTGGCGGCGGACTCTCTCCGCAAGGCTGAGGAAAAACAGCGCCTGGGCTTCAAAAAGAGAAATGCGCGTTGTTAAATTAACTTATCCTTCTTTTGATGCCGCCAGGCTTTCCAGCACATAGATCCACTTGGTCGGCAGCAGCTTCAAATGCACCTCCATACGCCGGTCGGGATAGGCGGTGATTTGGTCGAGCAGATTGCCATAGAAATTGCCGGAGATGTTCTCTCCCCTGACAATGCCCGTTACCTTGGCGCGGATCTCCTTTTCCAACGTAGCGGTGTTGTAGGTCAGGCTTTCCTGTTTTTCCACCTCCGCGATTTTTTCGGTGAGTTCTGCGATGTGGCGGTCGTATTCGGCGTTCATCAGCTTCATGTCGTCCTTAGTAATACTTTTGTCGAAAAAGGCGTCCAGCACGCCTTTTTTCTTTGCCTCGTTCTGCTCCAGTTCTTTTTTCAGCCGCTCGGCACTGATTTGACTGCTGTCCTGAGAAGACTGAATGGCCTCCAGTACAATATGGGTGATGTCGCGGACAACGGCGGCTGTATCCAGCTTCAGCATTCCAACCGACTGCCGTACCATCTCCATCCCCACCTCGTCCCGAAGCTGATAACTCACGTCGCAGCCGACTTCATTGCCTGCCGGATCAATGTGGTGCTTGCCCTCCGCTGTGGCGGTGCCGCACCGCCATGCCTTGTAGCGGCTGCCGTCCTTTCGCCGGCGGCTGCGGGAGACAAAGCTCTGCCCGCATTCGCTGCACTTGATTTTTCCCGAAAGCGGGTAGCGGTTGCCGTGGCCGGTGCCGTATTTGCCGTCGATATCCCGGCGGGAAATCTCCCGCTGAGCCTCTTCCCACAGTTCCCGGGCGATGATGGGCTCATGGTGGTCTTTGAGAAAGACACACGCCTCCTCGCCCCGGTTGTATTTCTTCTGATGGGTGAGATAGTCGGGAGTAATGGTCTTTTTCTGTTTCAAGTCCCCGCAGTATTTCTCGTTGCGTAGAATTTTTAAAATCACGGTATTCCGCCAGTTCGTGCTGCCGGTGAGGGTCTTATAGCCTGCCTCCCGCAGCTCCCGGGCGATGACCGTGGTGCCTTTCCGTTCATGGACATACTTGTGAAAAATCAGCCGGACAATCTCCGCCCCCTGCGGATTCACGGTCATTTTGCCACCCTGCACATCATACCCCAGCAGGGAGCGGCCGAACACGACGCCCTGTTCCATCCGACGGGTCTGGCCCCATTTGACCCGGGCGCTGGTGGAACGGCTTTCCTCCTGCGCCATGGTGGATTTGATGGCCAGCAGCATTTCCGAATCCTCTTTAAGGGTGTTTATGTTATCGTTGAGGAAAAAAACGCCGATTCCCATCCGTTTCAGTTCCCGGGTATAGGTAAGGCTGTCCAGCGTATTACGTGCGAATCGGGAAATCTCTTTCGTCACAATCAGGTCGAACCGGTGAAGCCGGGCGTCGCTGATCATACGGTTAAACGCCGCACGCTTTTGGGTGCTGGTGCCGGTGATGCCCTCGTCGGCGTAAATCTCATATAGTTCCCAGTCCGGCTGGCGGTCGATGTATTCCCGGAAATACCGCTGCTGACTTTCAAAGGAATTGGCCTGATCCTCTTTATCTGTGGATACACGGCAGTAGGATGCTACTTTCATTTTTCCATCACTCCTTCTCTTTTCTTTCATTGTAGTAGCTCTATCTCAAAAATACGAATGTGCGAATTTGCTCTTTCTCTATGTAAAGGGGGAAAACGGTTTCCCGCAATGCTTTAAATTTGATGGTTCAGTGTGTCCAAACAGTGCTGAATTTGTGCTTCGTTTAAAACACCCTGGTCTTTCAGGGCAAACAAAACCGACTGCTGATACAGACGGTAAAATTCCGGTGTGGTCGTTTTGTTGACTGTCATTTCTTCGGTACATTTTAAAAATACCGCTTCATTCCCCATCGGCCACACCTCCCGCGTCAGCATAAACTTCATTTTTCTCGGGACGACTTTGCAAAGTCATCCTTCAATCATTCCGTTGTGCTTCCTTTCCCAAAAAGCCTTTTCGGGGCTCCGTAAATGTTTATGAAGGGAAATGTTTGGGTTTGCCTGTCCGATGTTTTCTTATTTATTGGAACCGCCTCTTGTACTAGACTAATAGCGATCATGAAATTAAAATAACTCTGTTCGTATAATAAATCAGCAGCTTAATAAGAAAGGCGAACAAACGGATTTACCGCTGTTCGCCTTTTAAGGGGGAGACACGAAAGTTCCGAGCTTTTCTATCAAAATCCGGATACGCAGCTGGATTTGAATTGAACCAGATGGTATTCCACAAATGTAATGTAAAAAAATGCGCCTACTGTGGCGGCTGTATCCCAGAAGAGCGTTCGGACAGTAATTACTGCGGACGGATTGCTCCCGGCGAGCAAAGCTCTGCTGCGAGATTGGTGCATTCCGAAAACGATCCAGCTTCGTCGCAAGCGATCCGGTTGATCGGGCCCATACCGCAACTGTTAAACGCATGAGCAAGTAGAAACGGCAATCGGGCGGACTATCGGAAGCCCACTATCGTAACTGGGCTTGGCAGGCGGAGGAAAAGCGGGATCAGTGCCTCAGTGGGGACATATCCCTAACTGAATTTGAGTCTTGGCTGGATAAGACGTCAAGGTTGATTCGAAAGAGAAAAGACGCAGAATAAAGAAATTTGGTCCAGAAAAATCGTTTCTGTTCCCACTTCCTTTTTCGCCTAAAATCTATACAAACCCCTATTAAACATTGAATTTCTATGGTCGATATGGTAATCTTTATCATGTAGAATTAAATGCCCTGATAGATGATATCAATAGCCGTGAAGTCTACATGAAAGGCATCGATTACAGCTACTACTACGAAGGGTATACAACATTTAAGACGGAGGAATTGTAAACCTATTATCTTTGTATCTATTTTTTCCCAAACCCACAGTTTGCCGAAATTGTAATTGCGAAATCTGTAGCAATCAGAAGGGAATTTTTATATGGATAGAATCAATAAGACAGAAACATTATATGAAATACTGAATAGCAAAACTTTTACAATTAATGTATATCAGCGAGAATATCGTTGGGGCAGAAAACAAATAGAGCAGCTTATTAACGATATCACCGATTGCTTCTTAATGTATTATGAAAACAGCAAGTTCAAACATGAAGATACCGATGAAGTAGCTCAATATGGTTACTACTTTATGGGAAGTATTATCCGCACCGGCGATGATTCCACAAAAGAAATAGTTGACGGACAGCAACGTTTAACTTCTTTAACTTTGCTATTGATGTATATCAATAAAATGCTTCATGATCAAGGCAATCACGAACTTGACAGTATGTTACCTAATATGATTCTTTCCAGTCCTTTCGGCGCAAAGAAAACATTTAATATCAATGTTCCTGAGCGCAAAGTGTGTATGGAACATTTATATAAGGGTGAAACGAACTTTCAGCCTACCGATGAAAGTTCTCAAACTCTCCTAGATAGGTATCTTGACATTATCGATTTGTTTAGAGACGAGATCACACCTGAAGCATTGCCCTATTTTGCCTGCTGGGTAATGCATAAAATCTTATTGCTTGAAATTGTAGCTCCTTCTGAGCAGGAAGCTCATACAATTTTCATCACTATGAACGATCGTGGTTTGAGCTTGAACAGCGCAGAAATGCTGAAAGCCTTTGTCCTCAATGAAGTAAGCGAGGATGATAAGCTTGAAGTGAATTCCAAATGGCAAGAGCTTGTCAATAGAATTAAATCTGCTTCAGATTTCGAACAAAGTGGTATTGTTAATACGGCAGATGTCGAATTTATTTCTCTTTGGTTACGTGGCAACTATGCTAAATCTCTTCGGGAAGGCAAAAAGGATTCCGAGGATAAAGATTATGAGCTTCTCGGTGAAAAATTCCACGAATGGGTACGTCAGAACGCCAAAAAGAAGATGGGATTGACTCTTTCGAAAGATTATAAAGAGTTTGTGCTTAAAGAAATGAGTCAAATGGTAGACCTGTATCTGCATATTAAACAGTACTCTAAAACGCTCACAGAAGGTTTTGAGAGCGTTTTTTACAACGCAAACAGAAATTTAAATTATCAAACTTTGCTAATGATGTCTGCCATCGAAAAAGATGACAAACCTTCTGTTGTGAATGAAAAAATAAAGCTTATAGCCAAGTTTGTTGATTTCTTTGCTTCTAACAGAATTCTTAACTTCAAAAAAGCAAACTTTAATACCAACAAAGTTTTTCTGTTTAAGGTTTTAGTAAACATCAGAAATAAGAGTGTGAAAGAAATCGCTATTGTTTTAACAAAGGCTTTATGGGATGCGAATGTTGGCTGGGATAAGTTTAAAGAACTAAATTATGAGAATCAATTTTTCAAGAGATATACATTACACTTTATCGCCCGCTTTGCTTCTCACATAAATCTTCAGATGGGAAATCCTTCCTGGTTTGATACTTATGTCAACAGAAAGGCAAAAAACCCGTTCGATGTCGAACACATCTTGCCGGATATGTATTCTGATTACGTCGAAGATTTTGCCGATGAGCGAGATTTTAACGCTACAAGGCACAACATTGGCAACTTGATGATTCTTACAAAGGACAAAAATCGCAGTTATCAGGAAATGAAGTATGACCAGAAGGTGCAAAAGTATCTCGGTGATAACGTGGTTTTTGCAAAAGCGATGAATTCGCTTTTCTACGAAAACAATCCTCATTTTATTCCCCTGGCAAAAAAATATGGTATAAAGCCGTATAGCAAAATGGATAAAACTTCAGTCCGTGAACGTGCGGAAGCATATCTTAATATTGCTAAAGATATTTGGAACATCGATCAGATCAAAAACGAATTTGGCGGCTGGACTGATGAAGAATATAACGCTGTTTCCTTTGAGACCGCGAGAAAAATCTTTAATAACGATAATGGTGTTGAAGGGAATACCGTTTGGGTAATCGCAGGTAATACGGATTATTATAATGTAATTGACGCTTTTAATAATATGACACAAATCGAATGGGCACAGCACGCTAATTATGAAGTAAATGATATTGTGTATATTTACCTCACACTGCCTTACGCAGAAATTTCCTATAAATGTCGTGTCATTGCAATCAATGTTAGTGATTCAGAACGAATCATTGACGATTCTAAATACTATAAAGAAAATGCTCTTATATCGAACAATAAATACATTCGTTTAGAATTGTTAAAGTCCTACCCCCACAACAGCCTGACACTCAAAGAAATGAAAGATAAGGGTGTTGTAGCAACTTTTCAAGGCCCTACCAAGGCAGTTGGAACATTAGCGACCTTATTAAAAGATCTTGATGAGAAGAATTAAAGAGAAGGGAAGGGTTAGATTTCAATGAAATGGTAAATGTATGGCATCATTCTTTATGTGCCTTTGCAAAGAGCACATAAGGACGGATATGTAAACATAACCGGTTCCGAGGAAAAACGGAAAATTGAATATATTCCCTCCGAACGATACAAAGAA
The DNA here is from genome assembly GCA_946497265.1 of uncultured Clostridia bacterium. Classification (GTDB taxonomy): domain Bacteria; phylum Bacillota; class Clostridia; order Oscillospirales; family Acutalibacteraceae; genus CAMMKL01. The sequence continues at coordinate 9,792 of CAMMKL010000047.1, forward strand.
AACTATGAAGGTTCCGAAAAAAAAGTGCGTGCTAATTCTTTGCAGAATTGATTTATAAATATGAATATCCTGCAAATTAAAGTTGAGATGGTAGTTCTCGACCGACTTCCTACTGATCGTACAGATATTGTTATATTCAGCGACAACGAATGCATACGCCCCTATGCTGTTGCCGAAAAGATTTTTCGAACAAAGAATACTGCGGAAGTACTGTGCAAAAAAGCAGAACAGGATGGCAAGCGGCGAGAGAACAGTCTGAAAAGAAATTGTTGAGGGGATAAGATGTCAAATAAATGTCTTTCCTATTTGGTGGAAAGTTTTTTGTATTCGAATGAGTGTGTTGAGAGCCAATATTCTGCGTATCAAGACAGGCAGATTGTACCTGAACTGCAAAGGTACAGAGAGTAGAAGTTACATGGACAATATTCAAAACGAAATAAGTCATACCCATGACAAATGAAACATCAGCATAGAATTCAAAGAGTTCTGTAGGAGATGTATGTGTACAAGCCGCTTGCTTTATATATGGGTCAGAATTTTCGTGCGATTTCACATGGCTTTCTGGCGATTCAGAATGCAGGTGGTGACGCTGATAATACCCCGGTCGCGGGCCGGGTAATATTCCAGCATCGGCTGCACGGCCTTCCAGATATCCGCTGCGCTCATCTTGGGCAGAAGCAGCTGCTTGCCGGCCAGGCTCCGGGCGGCGTTCATCTGCCGGGTAAAGGTGGTGTTAAAGGGCCTTGCCCGCAGGACGGCGACCAGCGCCTTCGGGTCAATGTCCATTTGGGAAAGCTGGGTATTGGAGAGCAGCCCCGCGTCGCTGTCGAAGATCGGGCAGTAGCCATAACGGCCGCCCTGCTCAATCACCGCTATGTTATTGAGATGCCGGGCTGGTGAAACGTCCACCGCCAGGGCACTATGAATTATTACTATGTGGATGCGAACCCGGGCAAATGGAGCGAGATCAAGTCGCTGGTGGACCATGTGTGCCAGGTGGTGGCAGAAGCCTCTCAAGGCACTTATCCCCACCTAGAAGAATGAAAGGATGTTTGTCATGACGATTTTAGAAGCCATACAAGCCCGCCACTCGGTGCGCAGTTACAAGGACACTCCGCTGAAGCAGGAGGATATCCAGACCCTGCAAAAGGAGATCGACACCTGCAACAAGGAGGGCGGCCTACATATTCAGCTGGTGACCAATGAGCCCAAAGCCTTTGACAGCTTCATGGCCCACTACGGCAAGTTTTCCGGCGTGCAGAATTACATTGCCCTCATCGGGAAAAAGAGCGCCGATTTGGAGGAGCGCCTAGGCTATTATGGGGAACGTCTGGTTCTGCTGGCTCAGATGCTGGGACTGAAC
>CAMMKL010000048.1 GCA_946497265.1 uncultured Clostridia bacterium
GATTTGTACAAACAGCCCAAAATAACAACAAAAAACCCCCGCACATTGCCCAATTGGGAATGTACGGGGGTTTTGGCGATTAGATATAAACCTCCACGGTCAAATCATGCCATTTTGACGGTTTTATGCCGTATCCATGGGATTTATAGAAGGTTTGCGCTTCATCAAATCCAATGGTGAATGACAGAACTCTTACTTGCGGGGGTTCTTGATAGCAGCCTGCGCGGCGGCAAGGCGGGCGATCGGCACACGGAACGGAGAGCAAGACACATAGTCAAGCCCTACATTGTGGCAGAATTCCACGGAGGACGGGTCGCCGCCATGTTCGCCGCAGATGCCCAGATGGATGTCGGGACGGGTCGCGCGGCCCATCTCGGCGGCCATCTTGATCAGCTTGCCTACGCCGACCTGGTCGAGCCTGGCGAACGGATCGGATTCATAGATCTTATTCTCGTAGTAAGCATCCAGGAACTTACCGGCGTCGTCACGGCTGAAACCGAAGGTCATCTGGGTCAGGTCGTTGGTACCAAAGCTGAAGAATTCGGCCTCGGTGGCGATCTGATCCGCAGTCAATGCGGCACGCGGGATTTCAATCATGGTGCCCACATGGTAGGTCATCTCAACGCCCGCTTCGGCAATCAGCTTGTCGGCAGTGGCGGTCACCACATCTTTGACAAACTTCAACTCCTTGATCTCACCCACGAGCGGGATCATGATTTCGGGAACAATCTTATATTCCGGATGTTCTTTGTTGACCGCTATCGCCGCATTGATCACAGCGGTGGTCTGCATTTCGGCAATTTCGGGATAGGTCACCGCCAGGCGGCATCCACGATGGCCCATCATCGGGTTGAACTCATGCAGGGAAGCGATTACGCCCTTGAGCTCGTCCACGCTGATTCCCATCTCTCCGGCAATTTCCACGATGTCTTCTTCTTTCTGGGGAAGGAACTCGTGCAGCGGCGGGTCAAGGAAACGAACGGTCATCGGGCGGCCTTCCAGCACGCGGTACATTGCTTCAAAGTCTCCCTGCTGATAGGGCAGGATTTTCGCCAAGGCGGCCTTGCGGGCTTCCACAGTCTTGGCCACGATCATTTCGCGGATGGCCTTGATGCGCTCGCCCTCAAAGAACATGTGCTCGGTACGGCACAGGCCGATGCCCTGTGCGCCAAATTCCACTGCCTGCTTAGCATCGCGGGGGGTATCCGCGTTGGTACGGACAATCAGGTCTCTCCGGTCGTCGGCCCACTTCATGAAGCGGTCGAAATCGCCGGAAATGGAAGCTGCAACGGTCGGGATGGCCTCTCCGTAGATGTTACCGGTGCTGCCGTCGATGGAGATGTAATCGCCCTCCACGATGGTTTTTCCGCCCAGTTCAAACTTCTTGGCTTCTTCATCGATCTTGATTTCGCCGCAGCCGGATACACAGCAGGCGCCCATACCGCGGGCAACCACGGCGGCGTGGGAGGTCATACCGCCGCGCACCGTCAGGATACCCTGGGCGGCAGCCATACCTTCGATATCTTCCGGAGAGGTTTCCAGGCGTACCAGAACCACCTTTTCACCATTCGCGGCCCAGTTTTTGGCGTCTTCTGCGGAGAACACCACTTTGCCGCAGGCGGCTCCGGGGGAAGCGGCCAGGCCCTTGCCGATCGGAGCGGCGGCCTTGAGCGCCTTGGCGTCAAACTGCGGGTGCAGCAGGGCGTCGAGCTGTTTGGGGTCTACGCGCAGCACAGCCTCTTCCTCGGTGATCATTCCTTCGTCTACCAGATCGACGGCGACCTTCAAAGCGGCGGCCGCAGTCCTCTTGCCGTTTCTGGTCTGGAGCATGTACAGCTTGCCGTTCTCAATGGTAAACTCCATGTCCTGCATATCTTTGTAATGGTTTTCCAAACGATTGGCAATGTCTGCAAACTGCTTGTATACTTCGGGCATTTCCTCAGCCAGCTTGCTGATTGGGGAAGGCGTGCGCACGCCGGCCACAACGTCTTCGCCTTGGGCGTTGATCAGGTATTCGCCGAACAGCGCCTTTTCGCCGGTGGCGGGGTCGCGGGTAAACGCAACGCCGGTGCCGGAATTTTCATTCAGGTTGCCGAATACCATGGGCTGTACGTTAACGGCGGTACCCCAGCTGTATGGGATCTCGTTCATGCGGCGGTACACGTTCGCGCGGGGGTTATCCCAAGAACGGAACACAGCCTTTACCGCTTCCATGAGCTGTTCCTTCGGATCGGTCGGGAAATCGGCGCCCAGCTCTTTCTTGTAGTGCTCTTTGAAGAGAACCACGAGCTTCTTCATATCATCGGTGGTAAGCTCAATATCCTGCTTGATGCCTCTTTCTTCCTTGACCTCGTCGATGATGACTTCAAAGGTCTTTTTGGAGACTTCCTTTACTACGTCGGAGAACATCTGGATAAAGCGGCGATAGGAGTCATATACGAAACGTTCGAACTTGGGGTCGGGGTTGCCTGCGATCATACCGGCTACCACGGTATCGTTAAGGCCCAGGTTCAGAATGGTATCCATCATACCGGGCATGGAAGCGCGCGCGCCGGAACGTACGGAAACCAAAAGCGGGTTCTTGGCGTCGCCAAACTTTTTGCCGTTAATCTCTTCGATCTTGGCGAGGTTTTCATAAATCTCCGCTTCAATTTCGGGAGCAATTTTTCTGCCGTCATCGTAATAACGGGTGCAAGCCTCGGTGGAAACCGTAAAGCCCTGCGGCACCGGCATGCCCAGATTTGTCATCTCAGCCAGGTTGGCGCCTTTTCCGCCGAGAAGCTCCCGCATGGAGCCGTTACCCTCGGAGAAAAGGTATACGTACTTGTGTCCCATTGGTATCTACCTCCAATTATTTTAGGCGTTCTTCTATCTTTCTCAGACGCCGTTTACGTGAATAGGCCTTTCTCACAATTCCATGAAAGATCAGGCCCTTTCCATATTATAGCAAAGAAAGCCCGTCTTTTCTATACTTTTTCTCTAACAAAACAAACTATTTTTGCCGATCCTTTATAGTAAAAACAATTAACTTTACCAAAACGGCGCTTTTTCAAACTTTTTCGCTTGAAAATTCACGCACTTATGAGATAATAGAACTGTATTTTCTGTTTCGTACGAATGCCGTCCAAAAAGCCGGCACGCAGCGCATGTGCCGGTAAATATATGCAGGGGGAATAATAAAATGAATTTTCATGGCAAGGACATCAAAATCTTCACCGCAAATTCCAACCGGCCTGTAGCAAAACAGATCGCAGACTGCATCGGGTTGCCTCTTGGAAAGGCCGACGTATCCACATTCAGCGACGGAGAGATCTCGGTTTCCCTTCATGAATCCGTGCGCGGCTCCGACTGCTTTATTGTGCAGTCTACCTGCCAGCCGGTCAACAACAACATCATGGAACTGCTCATCATGATCGACGCCATGAAACGTGCCTCCGCCGCACGCATTACCGCCGTAATGCCCTATTTCGGTTATGCCCGGCAGGACCGCAAGGCCAAAGCCCGCGACCCGATTTCTGCAAAACTGGTGGCCGACCTGCTCACCACCGCCGGAGCCGACCGTGTACTAACCATGGATCTGCATGCCGCACAAATCCAAGGCTTTTTCAACATCCCGGTGGATCACCTGGTAGGTGCGCCGCTGCTCGCCACCTTTATGAAGGATAAGATCGGCGAAGCAAACGAAGACTATGTTGTCGTCTCCCCCGACCTTGGGTCGGTTACCCGCGCCAGAAACTTTGCCGCCCGCATCGGCTGCCCGCTGGCCATCATCGACAAACGCCGCCAGAAGGCCAATGTTTCTGAGGTAATGAACATCATCGGTGAGGTCAGAGGCAAAAAAGTAATTTTGGTTGACGACATGATCGACACCGCCGGCACCCTGTGCAACGCGGCCGCCGCCATCATCGAAAAGGGCGGCGCGACGGAAGTTTACGCCTGCGCAACCCACGGCGTGCTCTCCGGCCCGGCCATCGACCGCATCAAGGCAAGCCCCATCAAGGAGCTGATCCTGCTGGATACCGTCCCGCTACCGGAGGAAAAAATGTTGCCGAACATCACCATGCTCAACGTAGCGCCCGTCTTTGCAGAGGCGATCGCCAGAATCTACGATGATAAGCCGGTTTCCCCTATGTTCACCTGAGTTTTTCCCTTAACGGTCTAAAATAGAATACCGGTTTGAAAAGGGCGGAGCATTTCCTTCGCCCTTTTTCACAGGCGGGGTGGTGCGTCCATCCCGCCGATTTGTCGTCGGCGGTTTCTTTTTTATTTCTTTCCTTTAGGAAAGCACCTTGGTTCGGTTTCCCTTTTCCTTGTTGGAAACGAACGTTTCGTTATTGTAAGCGCCTCATGCCGGTGCGGGGCAGTAGCTTTCTGTACGGACAAAGCTACCAAAGAATCGCCCAAGGAAGAGCTGGATTCGCTCTCCCTTAGGAAACCCTCCTCATAAGCGCCCACGGGCGGGTCTACTACGCGGGCGTAGCGACGGCGAGGCCTCCGGCTGTGTGGCACGATAGCTGAGCTGTCCGCCCCTGCCCCTCTCCACTCGTGTTCTGCCCGTGCTTCGGTTACCCTCCCCGTCTATGTTTTGAACATCCAGCCATAGGCTGGATGTTCCCTTCGGCGAACGAAAGTGAGCCGCCTAGGAGTTTCCAAAGGAGTAGCCTTTGGTCGTTGGGGGGGCCGGAGGGGAAATCGAAATCCCCTCCGGCGTCTTCTTTCCCCCTTACTTCCACATGGAAGAAAGGGGCCCCGCACGGGTAGCGCATAAAATAAAGGAGAGCTAATTCATTACACCAGAGATAGGAAACCGAAAAACCTTTCCCCCAAAAACAAAAAGCCCATTCGCAGAAAAAAGGAGGCCCTTCATGTTTGATATCTTCAAAAAGCTGGAAGCCATAAAATCAAATCCCCCCGCACCCGCCGGCCCGGTGGAATATCTGGTCGTCGGCTTGGGCAACCCCGGCCGCCAATACGAAGGCACCCGCCACAACGCGGGTTTTCTGGTTCTTGACAAGCTGGCAGAACAGCTCGGTGTGCACATCAGCCGTCTAAAATTCAAAGCTCTTACTGCCGACACTGAAATCGGCGGCAAACATGTGCTGCTCATCAAGCCGCAGACCTTCATGAATTTGAGCGGGCAAAGCGTACAGGAAGCGATGCGCTTCTACAAAATCCCCCCGGAGAAAACGATTATAATATTTGACGACATCTCTCTTCCCCCCGGCAGGCTGCGCATCCGGAAAAAAGGCAGCGACGGCGGGCATAACGGCATCAAAAATATCATTTATTTGAGCGGGAAGGATACCTTTCCCCGTATCAAGATGGGCGTCGGCGCAAAACCTCGCCCCGACTATAACCTTGCCGATTGGGTGCTCTCCCACTTTACCGAATCCGAATACCATTCCCTGCTGGAAGCCGCCAAAAAAGCCTGTGAAGCCGTCCGACTGATGGTGGAGGGTAAAACCGATCAAGCGATGAACCAATTTAATTCATAAACAGTTACTTGCAAGTAGGAGCAGTTATGAAATTCCTAAAACACATCTTATCCGCACTGCCGGAATACCGAAGCCTGCGCTCAGCTGTGGATCGGCACAAAACACCCGTGGCCGCCACCGGCCTTTCCGGCATCCATAAGGCGCACCTGATCCATTCCCTGTGCGCCGAACTTTCCCGCAAAGGGCTTGTGATCGCTTCCGACGAGGCCGAAGGGCAGCGCTTGGCAAACGATCTGGCCTCCATGGGAACCACCGCCCTTGTCTACCCCGCGCGCGACTTTAACTTTCGCGATACGGAGGGCCAAAGCCGGGAATACGAACACCAGCGCATCCATGTGATATCCCGTATGCTGACCGGGGACTATGACGTGATCATTGCCTGCATTGCCGCAGCTCTTCAATACACGAGCCCTCCCGCCGAGCTTGACCGCCATATTATTACGCTGCGGCAAGGGCAGGAAGTGCCTGTGGAGCAAGTGACGGAAGCCCTGCTCGCCTCGGGGTACGAACGTTATGAACAGGTGGAGGGCCCCGGCCAGTTCGCCCTGCGCGGCGGTATCCTGGATTTTTTCACCCCGGATGAAACCGCGCCCATCCGTGTGGAATTCTGGGGCGACGAAATCGATACCCTGACGTATTTCGACATCGAAAGCCAGCGGCGCACCGACCCGGTGGAAGAAATCACCCTCGCCCCCTCCACCGAAGTGCTTTTGGCAAATCCCGAACGCCTGGCGAAACGTATACAGGAGTTTGCTGCCGGCCTGCGCGGGAAAACAGCGCCCGCAGCCAAGGAAATCCTCCTGGCGGAAGCCGAAAAACTCAGCGAAGGCTGTCGGCCCGGTTCGCTTGACAAATTCATCTGCCTTCTGTACCCTCAAACGGCCACCCTGTTCGACTACATGCCGCAGGACGGCCTGCTGTTTCAATCGGAACCGATCAAGGTAAAGGAACGGCTGCGTTCCACCCAATGGCAGTGGGGCGAGGATATAAAGGAATACCTTTCGGAAGGCGTGCTCTGCCGGGGGCTCGATACCTATAGCGGCGATCTCTCTTATTTTCAGCGGCAGATCGAAACGCACGATTCCATCTTTTTGGATACGTTTGTGCGCGGCAGCTACGACACCCCCCTCTCTACCCTAGCCAACTTCCACGCCCGCCAGCTTTCCGTATGGGGCGGCGGGCTGCAACTCCTCGTTGAAGATCTGGAAGCCCTTCTCGGTCAGAACTCCGCCTGCGTGGTATTAGGCGGCACCGAACGCGCCGCGCAGGCGGTTGCCGAAGAACTGCGTCAAAAGGGCCTGCCCGCCCAATATGCCGAAGACGCGGAAGAGGCAAAACCCGGCGCCGTTTTGGTGACACCCGGAAGCCTTTCGGCCGGGATGGAATACCCGGGCGCTTCCTTTGCTTTGATCACGCACGGGCATTTTGCCTCCGCTCCCCAAAAGCGGCGCAAGCGCCCCAAAAACGGGCAGGAAATTTACAGCCTCTCCGAGCTGACTCCCGGCGACTATGTAGTACATTCGGCGCACGGGATCGGCGTGTTCGAGGGGATTCACAAGATCAACATGCAGGGAATTGTAAAGGACTACATCAAGGTACGTTATGCCAAGGGCGACACCTTATATGTTCCGGTTACCCAACTCGACATGGTATCCAAATACATTGGACCGCGGGAAGACGCGTCGGTACGCCTCAACCGCTTGGGCGGCAGCGACTGGCAGAAGGCCAAAACACGCGTGCGCGCCGCCGTAAAGGACATCGCCAAGGAGCTTACCCGGCTGTATGCCGAACGCATGAAGGCGAAGGGCCACGCCTTCGCCCCCGACAGCGAATGGCAGCGGGATTTTGAAGCCCGCTTTGAATATGAGGAAACCGAAGACCAGATGCGCTGTATCCAGGAAATCAAGGACGATATGGAGCGCGAAGCCCCTATGGACCGGCTCCTGTGCGGCGACGTGGGCTTTGGGAAAACCGAGGTTGCCCTGCGCGCTGCCTTTAAATGCGTCACCGACGGCAAACAGTGCGCCCTGCTGGTGCCCACCACCATCCTGGCCTGGCAGCATTACCAAACGGTCTGCCGCCGGTTCGAAGGGTTTCCCATACGGGTGGAACTGCTCTCGCGCTTCCGTACCCCCAAGCAGCAGGCAGACATCCTAAAACGCCTCCATCGCGGCGAAATCGACATGATCGTGGGAACCCACCGCCTGGTACAGAAGGACGTCCTCTTCCGTGACTTAGGGCTGTGCATCATCGACGAGGAACAGCGCTTCGGCGTGGCGCAGAAGGAGCGTTTCAAAGAGCTGACCAAAAACGTGGACGTCCTCACGCTTTCCGCTACGCCAATCCCCCGGACGCTGAATATGGCGATGTCCGGCATACGGGACATGTCCGTGCTGGAAGAGGCGCCGCAGGACCGCCGGCCGGTACAGACCTATGTGCTCGAATACGACATCGCAATCCTGTACGACGCCATCCGCCGGGAATTGCGCCGCGGCGGCCAGGTGTACTGGCTGCACAATAAGGTGGAATCTATTGAACGGGTGGCCGCCGCCATTCAAATGGCAATCCCGGAAGCCAAGGTGGGGTTTGGCCATGGGAAAATGGCCGAGGGCGAGCTTTCCGAAATCTGGCGCAAGGTGATGGAGCAGGAAATCAACGTCCTGGTCTGCACCACCATCATCGAAACCGGCGTAGACGTGCCGAACGTAAACACCATTATCATTGAAAACGCCGACCACATGGGCCTTTCCCAGCTGCACCAGATCCGCGGGCGGGTGGGGCGCTCCTCCCGCCGCGCGTATGCCTACCTAACCTTTACCCGCAGCAAAGTCTTAAGCGAAATCGCCCAAAAACGCCTGTCCGCCATCCGGGAATTCACCGAGTTCGGCTCCGGATTTAAAATTGCCATGCGGGACCTAGAGCTGCGCGGCGCGGGCAACATCCTGGGCGGAGAACAGCACGGCCATATGGAAACCGTGGGCTACGATATGTATCTACGCCTATTGAACGAGGCCGTCAGCGAAGAAAAGGGCGAACAGGCAGCCCCCTATGAGCTGGAATGCCTGGTGGACGTACAGGTGCAGGCGCATATACCGGAATACTACATCGAAAGCCTCAGCCAGCGGTTGGATATCTACCGGCGTATCTCCGATATCCGCACCGAAGAAGACGCTTCCGACGTTATGGATGAACTCATCGACCGGTTCGGGGAACCCCCCGTTTCGGTGCAGGGCCTCATCGACGTGGCGCTGATCCGCAATACCGCCGCTTCCCTGGGGATCTATGAGATCAAGCAGCAGCCGGGCGCCCTGCTGCTTTACCAGCATAAAATCGATATGAAGCAGGTATCCGCCCTGATCGCCTCCATGAAAGGGCGCGTCATGGTCAACGCCGGCCCGAAGCCGTATCTTTCCATCAAAATAAGCAAAGACGCCTCTCCGCTTGCGGTTTTGCGCGAAGTCTTTGCAACAGCGAAACAGACATAATTTTGTCTAAAATATAAATATTGTTTGAAAAACATGGACAATCCCGTTGAAAACGAGTATAATTTGATATGTCTACGCAGGGCGCTACTGCGCCTAATCAAGGAGGATTACAAAAAATGAGAGTACTCAAAAAAGCGGCCACCCTTTTCCTGGCGGCTGCCATGCTTCTTTCCGCCGCTTCCTGCAGCGGCGACCAGACCTGGTCGGTAAAGACCAGCGAGGAAACCTTGCCGATCGGCGTGTACATCTACAACACCTATGCAGCTTATCAAGAAGCCTATTCCCAGACGCTGGATACCAGCAGCTCCAGCACCAGCAGCTCGCTGGATGTCCTAAGCAAAACCATTGAAGAAAAGCCCGCTACCGAATGGATTGAAAACCGCGCTTTGGAGCTGTGCCGCCTAAACCTTGTGGTCAATCAGAAATTCAACGAAATGGGGCTTTCGTTTACCGATGAGGAAACCGAGTCGGTACAAAACGATGTCAATACTGCATGGAACCAGAACAAATCCTTTTTGGAATCGTTGGGCATTGCCAAAGAATCCTTCGCCTCTGCTTACGGCTGGTACAGCGCTAAAAACAGCAAGCTGTTTGAGGCTATTTACGGCAGGGATGGAACCAATGCCTTAAGCGACGATGAGGTTGAGTCCTATTTTACCGAAAATTACACCCATTTCGGTTGGTTCTCCAAGGCGCTTACCAAGACGGAAGACGGACAGAACTCCAATATGACCGATGAGGAGATTGAGGAAGTTCAAAAGCAGTTTGAAGAGTACGCCGAGCAGATCAACAACGGCGGCCAGTCGATTGAAGACGTTTCCTCCAATTACACCACCGCCGAAGGACTGGAGAAAAACCCTTATTCCGAATATACCGAACAGGTTGGCAACACCTCCCTGAATGAGGAATTGAAGAATGCGATTACCGATCTGGAAAACAGCAAGGCCGTCGCTGTAAAAAGCGGCAACTACTACTACCTGATCTACAAATACAACATCCAGGATTCCGTCAGCCAGCTTTCTGAGGACAACGCCTATATGAACGTTGTAGCCGACATGAAAGGCGAGGAATTTGCCGATACCATCCAGAGCGAAGCCGAGGCTCTCGTGATCGAAACCAACGACGGTGCGCTGCAAAAATACAATCCCTCCCGGATTGAAAACGAATTGAACAAATAACCGTAGAAACCGGTTTACCCAAAACAGCCCTTGCCCTTACCAAAACAGTAAGGGCAAGGGCTGTTTTTCCACTCTAATTGCGCTACTTATTTCTCAAAACATCCATCTTTCCCTGTGCGGCGGCTATGCCAGCGCCTCGCCGATGCTGCCCTGTACCAGCAGGTCGGCGGAAGCGTCCCGGGGTGTGGGACTTTTGTTGATGAGTACCAGCCGCTTTCCCGGATAATAGTCGATTAATCCTGCGGCCGGATAGACGGAAAGGGAAGTCCCTCCCACGATCAACAGATCCGCCCGGCGGATGGCGTTGACTGAAGCGCGCAGCGTTTCTTCTGAAAGCCCTTCCTCATACAGCACCACGTCGGGTTTGACGATCCCGCCGCAGGAACAGCGGGGAACGCCTTTGCTTTGGGCCACCCATTCCGCAGGGTAAAATTTGCCGCACTGCATACAGTAATTCCGGTGGATGGAGCCGTGCAGTTCATACACCGTTTTACTTCCTGCTTTCTGGTGCAGGCCGTCGATGTTCTGGGTAATGACCGCTTTGAGCCTGCCCTCTTTTTCCAACTCCGCCAACCGCACGTGGGCGCGGTTGGGCTTTGCGTCCAGGCACAGCATCTTACTGCGGTAAAACTCAAAAAATTCCTCAGGCTTTTTGACAAAAAATGTGTGGCTCAGGATGGTTTCCGGCGGATAGCGGTATTGCTGATGATACAGCCCATCCACACTGCGAAAGTCCGGAATCCCGCTTTCGGTGGACACCCCCGCCCCTCCGAAGAAGACAATATCCTCACTCTCCTGCAGCCAGGATTGCAGCGTCTCTTTTCCTTTCATTTCGTTACTCCTTTTAGTCCCGAAAGCGCGCCGGTATAAACAGTAATCGGACGCGTTTCCCACATAGAAAAGGGCTGCGCCGCTGTCCAGGATGGCGGGCGCAGCCTTGTTTTTTATTCCTCTACGCTCCAGGTGACGCCCTGGGGGGGATCCTTAA
>CAMMKL010000049.1 GCA_946497265.1 uncultured Clostridia bacterium
GGGAAGGGGATGAACATTACGATATCCTTTCAGCCTTTCAAAAATCCATGAGGGGTTCCGACCCGGACGCTGCCGTGCATTATCTGGCACGGTTACTGGAATCGGGCGACCTTGCTTCGGCATGCCGAAGGCTGCTTGTATGCGCCTGTGAGGATGTCGGGCTTGCGTATCCCCAAGTGATCCCGATTGTAAAGGCTTGTGTAGACGCCGCTTTCCAGTTAGGACTGCCGGAAGCGCGTATCCCCCTTTCAGATGCGGTGGTTCTTGTGAGCAACGCACCGAAATCCAATACCGCTTATAATGCCGTTGACGCGGCATTGGCCGATATTCGGCGCGGAAAGCTGGGGAGCATTCCTAGAACCCTTCAAAACAAACATTACGATGGTGACGATGTTGAAGTAAAGGGGCAGTTTTACCAATACCCCCACGAGTTCCCCAACCGTTGGGTCGCGCAGCAGTATTTGCCGGATGAATTGAAAGACGTAAGGTATTACGAGTACGGCGATAACAAAAATGAGCAGGCTTTTCGGGCCTATTGGGAAAAGATTCGGGGGAAATGATTTCCATGTTTAACATATTCACAAACAATTTTCATATATATATTGTAATGAACCACTAATTTGTGCTATGATAAATTCAGTAAACGATATTCTGAGGTGATAACCGGCATGGTAAATGATATTTTAAGGACCTTATCCTACGGGATGTATGCATTGGGGGTAGCGGGGGAGGCTCGGCCGTCCGCCTGTATTGTCAATACGGTCTTCCAAATTTCGGCGTCCCCGGCGATGGTGGCGGTGAGCGTCAACCACGATAATTACAGCAATGAGTGCATTAAAAAACACGGTATTTTTTCGGTTTCTGTTTTGTCGGAAAATACCTCCGGAACGGTAATCGGCGCGCTGGGCTTTAACTCGGGCCGCGACACCGACAAGCTGAAAAATGTGCGGCACAAGGTGCTCAAAGAAGGCGTACCGGTACTGCGGGAGCATATTTGCTGCTGGTTCTTGTGCCGGGTGGTGGACAGCGTAGAGGTGGACAGCCACACGGTGTTCTTGGGTGAAATTATTGCGGGCAGCGACGAATACAAAGGCAAACCCATGACATACGCCTACTATCACGAGGTGATCAAAGGTACTGCCCCCAAAAATGCGCCGACTTATCAGGAAGACAGCCGCAACGACGATGATTTGGCTAACCGTTACATATGCACCATTTGCGGATATGTTTACAGCGACGCCGACGAGCCGTTTGAAGAGCTGCCGAACAATTGGGTATGCCCCGTCTGCGGCGCGCCCAAATCGGTATTTGAGCACAAATAAAAAATGGATCCAAAGGCCGGAATGGGAAGCGTTTCCCACTCCGGCCTTTATTGCAGGATCAGGGTTTATTTAAGCCAAATAGAGTTGGTGTCGCTGACGAGGTTGGCGATTCCATACAGAAACAGGGTTTCGTCGATACCCTCCTTTTCCACCAGATCGGACAAGGGGGCGTGATAATACCGCAAGTCCACCATAATAATTTCCCCATAATGCGCGGATAAAAACGGGGCGAAGCAATGGGCAAAGGAATCTTTGATGAGAAGCAGCTTTTTCCCGCCGCCTTCTGGGTTTTGGATGCGCACCAGGCTGTGGTTGCCGTCGAGAAAGACGGGGTATTGGTCCGTTTCTGAAAAATGCTCACGGAAAAACAGGCCATCCTGTTCTATGGCGATCCGGTTATTTTCTTCAATTTGTACCCGGCGGCTCCCGGAGGGTTTCCAAAGCTCAATGTCATCCGGCGCTTCCAGCCACAGGCCGCTGCGGGAATAGGTAGTGCCGTAAAAACCCGAATGCGTTTCGATCTGAAAATCGGATTCGGGTATCGGGGCAATCCCTGCCGCGATACAGAACTGGGTATAAGCAAGGTATGCGCCGTAGGAAGTCCAATGGTGGTCGGTTTTATAATAGAGCGGCCTTCCGGTATCCGATTGGGAAAAGAATAGGGAAGCTGGATTGATAAGCGAAATTTTTCCTCGAAGGGATGCCGATACTTGCTCCAGGATTTCCCCGTCGTGATAGCTTACATGGGCGGGGGGGAGCTTGTCTTCCAAAATATATCCGGTGGAAGGGACGGTTAACAAACGGGTGGGAATCCCTGTTTTTTGGGCAAAATCCGCAAAACGGATTAAGTTTTTTTGCAGGCTTTCGTGATCCAATCTGATAGGCGTTTGAATAAGATATCCGTCCCGCGCTTTGTATACCCCATTTGCCCCATTTCGTCCGGTGTAAAGGTCGTAGTAGGCGTTCAGGCCCACGAAAAAGGTACGCCCCACGAAATGGTCGGAAAGATAGTTTTCCGTATCTCTGCCGAAAGAGCCGTCTTTGAGATTATTCCATGAAAATTGTGGAACGGCCTGTAAGACCCGTTTTTCTTCGGGCGATACGTCCTTTTTGGGGAGAAGAAAAAACAGAAGCATCATAGCAAGCAGGAACAGGCAGAAGAAAGCGGCGGGTAGATAACGAAGGTGGGGTTTGATTGCTCTCATAACGCGCCTCCTTAAAAACGGAAATATAGAAAGGGATTGTAGCTCTGGTTAACCAGGGTTGCGGTACACAACAGGAGGGAAACGGCGCACAGGGCGGTTTCCGAGATCCAGAAGCCGCGCCGTGCCGACCATTTTTTCAGGAGGTTGCGCGCAACAGGTAGGCAGGCAAAGACACCGGCCGCCAATAAAGGCAGGTAGGAAGCGATCACTGCGCCGGAGTCGCCGCCCAGCAGCCCGCCCTGGAAGGAAAACAGGGTGGAAAAATAAGCGAGCATGTCCGGAATGCTCTCAAAATAGAAGATGACCCAGCCGATTAAAATCAGGAATAGGGCGTAGGCATGCTGAAAGAAAGCGGGAAGCTTTTTTAGGAATTTGAGCAAAAAAACCTTTTCCAAAATCAGGATAACGCCAAAATAAAGGCCCCATAGAACATAATTCCAGCTTGCCCCATGCCAGAGCCCGGTCAAAAACCAAACAATCAGAAGGTTTAACACCGTACGAGGCAATCCTTTGCGGTTGCCTCCCAGAGGGATATAGACATACTCACGAAACCAGGTGCCCAGGGAAATGTGCCACCTTCTCCAAAATTCCGTAATGCTTTTGGAAAGATACGGATAATCAAAATTCTTAAGGAATTCAAAGCCCAGCATATTCCCCAGGCCGCGCGCCATATCGGAATACCCGGAAAAATCGAAATAAATCTGTAAAGAAAACGCCAGTATCCCTACCCAGGAGCCGAGCAAGCCGTTTTGTGCCGCGTCGGCGCGCAGCTTGTCCCACAATATGCCCATCTGATTGGCGATGAGGACTTTCTTGGAAAGCCCTACCAAAAATAAACGCACTCCCTGGGAAAATTGCCTTAGGGTTTCCCGGCGGTGTTCCAACTGTTCCGCCACGTCGCGGTAACGCACAATTGGGCCGGCGATCAGCTGGGGGAAAAGGGCCACATAGGTGCCGAAGGTGATGATATTGCGCTGAACGGAAGCCTCCCCACGATAAACGTCGATGGAATAGGACATGGTTTGAAAGGTGTAAAACGAAATGCCGATGGGCAAAGGGATGAGCGGCGCGGAGAGCGTGGAAAACAGGGGAATTTGCTTTAGCAAGTCCACAAAAAAATTGGCATATTTAAAAAAGCCCAGAAGTCCCAGGTTGATGATGACGGCTGAAGCGACCAGCCCCTTGGCCAGCCGTTTGCGGCTGCGGTATTTGTCGATCAGGTAGCCGTGTACGTAATCGGAAACGGTGGAAAAAATCATAATGAGGACGAACACAGGCTCACCCCAGCCGTAGAAAACAAGGTTTGCGAAAAAAAGGAAAAGGTTACGGAACTTGCGCGGCACGGCATAATAAATCAGCAGGGTAAGCGGCAGATATAGAAATAAAAACAACAAACTGGAAAATACCAAATCGAACGCTCCTTATTTGCCCGCATGGCGGGGGACCTCCCGCCGCGACCGGTGATGTAAAGCTACGGCAAAAGGCCGCGCCCATATCGATAGACGATCGGGCACGGCAAAAGGTTGATAATCTGCTTCCGTTTTAAAGAAATACGGGAGAGCAGTATTTTGCATCCGCTTGTGGAAAGCCGGTTGCTTACACAGGATAGGATGAAATAGGCCGGGACGTTAAGAGGAGGTTTGGCCGGGAAGATTGGGTTCCCGGAAATCGTATTTCCGATAGAATTCTTTTGTTTCGGCAACGCGGTACACTTCGCTTTGGTTTTGCTGCAACAGGCGGGAAATCGCGTAGAAATCAATCCAGATTTCGCTGTTGCATTCCTTTTGGCTTTCATCAAAAATGAGCTGCAAACCGATATGCAGATGGCTTTCGTCAATATTGTTCACATTTTCATTGGCGCTGTATCCCGTGCGCCCCACATAACCGATGACGTCGCCCGCCTTTACCACGCCTCCTTCTTTTAGATCCGCATGGAAAGGCCGGTCTTTGCGCAGGTGGGCGTAATAATAGTACCGTTTTTTATCAAAGCTGCGGATACCCACCCGCCAGCCGCCGTATTGGTTCCAGCCCATGATTTCGACGGTTCCGGATTCCACGGCGATTACAGGCGTGCCGGTGGCGGCCATCATGTCGTGTCCTACGTGCGGCCGGGAGAAACCGTAGTTGCGGGAGGCTCCGAAATCGTCGTAATGTTGAAAGGGAAAGGTCTTGGCAATGGGGGAGAATACCTTAAGGCCGTATTGTTCTTTCCACTCGGTTTTTTCCGGGTCGGATTCGCTGGGGACTTCTTTTTCATAGGTGCCTAAAAACTCGCCCAATACAGCGGAGTACGCCTCGTAGTAATAAGAGTAATATTTGGAATCCTTTGTGATCTCCTCCATGGTTTCGCCGTTTGTCAGCCGTTCGGCAATGGCATTCAGGTCTTTTTCCTTATAACGGGAAAAATCCCCGCCATATTTGGCGCCAAGATAGGCGAGCAGTTCGATCCAGTCCAGGGGATGTTCACTGTCGTGGGAGGAAATATCCAGTTTCATCGCCTGGTTCAACGCCTCGTAGGTTACGTCAAAATCCACCCATTTTATGTAATCCTCCCGATTGCCTTGCGTTTGGCCGTCCACTTGGAGGTTTGTAGCTTCCCCAACCGTGCTGAGAAGCACGGCAGCCGCGAGAAGCAAAGCCATCAGGCCCAGGCAAATCAGGCGGAATCGCTTTTTGTGTTTCATTTCCGAGCACCTGCCTATCTGTTGGATACCCTCTGAAAATGCTGTCACAAAAGAGAGGTATAATCATACCTATGCACCCGGCAGGCGCTTTATCCCTATAGATCGTCGGCGTCCTGCACCGGTACGCCGCCGTCTTCCGGCGTGCCGGTATAGCTGCCGTTTACGTCGGAACAAATATGGCCTTTGCCCTCCTGCGGCAGGGTGTGGGCCATGTTGATCACGTTTTTCTCAAACTTTTCCGATTGTTTTTTAACCTTACCTTTCATATACAAACCTCTTTTTCCGCTGTGTAGCCTAAGTTTATGAATAGTATAAGAAAAAACTCATATTTTTATACAAAAATTTCCGTGCAAATGGCGGAAAAATATGGTATAATAACTCCGTCTAAAAACAGTTGGGTGCAGAAAACATCCCATACTGTTCCTTTTTGCTCCATAGCCATGGAAATTGCTGCAGAAAGGTTGCGATACCAAAGGAGGTTTCGGGAATGATTTTATCGGTTAATCTAAATCCTTGCATTGATAAAAGCGTAACGGTGGAGAACCTGCGTTTAGGGCAGCTCAACCGCGTGATACCCGGGCGTAGCGACGCGGCGGGGAAGGGGATCAACGTAGCGATGGCAGTAAAGCAGTTAGGAGGGGAATCCTTCTGCATTGGATTTAATTATTCGGAGAACGGCCGCCTGATCACCAACGCCCTCGACCGGGCGGGGATCCTGCACGATCTGGTGATGGTTTTGGGCGTTTTGCGTACGAACTTAAAGCTGTACGATACCGACACCGGGTTATATACGGATTTGAACGAACCCGGCAGCTTTGTGCCGGAAGATTCCATTGCCGACCTCAGGTTCCGTATCCGCCGACGCGCCGAACGGTGCCGGTATGTCACTTTAAGCGGCAGCGTCCCCCGCGGCGTGCCGGAGGATATCTACAAGACAATTATCAGCGACCTGAAAGGGATGAACGTAAAAACCGTACTGGACGCGGAGGGAGAGTTGCTTCGCCAGGGGATTGAGGCAAAGCCCTGGCTGATTAAGCCCAACCTGACTGAGATGGAGACCTTGTTTGGGCGCACCTACCAACGGGAAGAGGAAATCATTGAGGACGCGCGTAAAATAACCGCCCAGGGGGTCAACCTGGTTTGCGTTTCCATGGGGGCGCTGGGCGCTATTTTGTGCAGTGGGCTGAATGTGTGGAAAGCGTACCCTGTGGAAGATCTGGATGCCAAGGGTTACCAGGGGGCGGGCGATTCCATGGTGGCCGGTATCTGCCTGGCCTCGGAAAAAGGGCTGGACCTGCCCACCATGCTACGGTATGGGGCGGCCGCCGCGAGTGCTTCCATTATTCAGGAAGGCACGCAGATGTGTACCAAGCTGGATTTTGAAGCGATGCTGCCGAGGGTAAAAGTAGAAAAAATCTGGTAGCCAAAGAAACAAAAAGGGTTTCCTGAGCTTGATAAAGTTGTTGGCGCAGAGGAAAACCGGCATAAGGAAAAAGGAACGAGCAGGCGGAGTTTTTCCGTCTGCTCGTTTTTCCGTTTCGTATTCGCCCATACGAAAGGTGTGAGGACAAAGAGAGATAAGTAAAAAACGGCCGTAAACGGATTCAAACGGTCGTTTTTTATGTTTTATGCTGTTTATATCTGTTTTCCGGTACTCGTAATAATAAAGTTTCCTTCAAAAGTAGCGCCACAGGCTTTGGCAATTTCCTGTAGTTCTGTTTCAGAAAAGTTGTCTCTTTTCAATTTCCCCGAAATATTAGAGGGCGTTGTTCCCAATCGCTTTGCGAGTTCTTGTTTTGTAATGTCTGTCTCTATCAAAAGCATATTTATTTTTTTAGCCATTGTCCCCATTCGCTCACCTCCTACTAAGTGAAATTATACATTATCTAGTGAAGAAAATCAAAATTAAATGAATTATTTTATTTTTAGATGAAATAAAATCATTGACATGATTCGTTTTACAATGTATAATTTAACTGTCAAGTAAAATTGTTTATTTGACAGTTAAGTTAAAGAGAGGTGTAAATTTTTTATGAATTACAGTAACGAGATGTTCACAAGGGCGGACATTTAGCAAATCCAGGGACTTCTATTGCATGGCGTAGCCGTTTTTTATGTTTTATGCTGTTTATATCTGTTTTCCGGTTTTTCTATCTGTAAATACTGCTTCATAGTCATAATCCAATATATCAGCTATTTGTTTCAAGCCTTTCTCCGAAAAGTTATCACGTGTCATTTTTCCACTCATCGTTGATAAGCTTTTATTTAGGTTTGTTAAATGCACGTCCCTGTAAAGATCTTGCTCATGTAGTTCATAAAAAATTTACAACTCCCTTCAATTGGTTAATTAGCGCACAATATTCGTAAATTAACAAATATTATACGTTTAAAAAGAAATATTGCCAATACCATGTTCGACATTATACAAATTAATTCGCTTTTTAATTGAAATTCTTCACAAATATCCGTATAATTAAGAAAAAAGAGGTGATAAATTGTCTGCTGCAAAAAAATCAAAATGCTTATAGTCGAACGTGAAATGACACTCACAGTCTAAACTACTGCGGTATTGATAGACCAAACAGTTCCAAATTTAAAAACAGCTTTTGAGGGGGAATAGGAGAGTGGAACATTTAACCAAACGAGATAAACACACAATCCGTTTTTTACAGTGGATAAGAAAATATCCCGGCTTGTGGTTTTTGATTTGTACGCCCGATAGCGAACATATGAATCTGGATATGATGAAAATGCTCATAGAACGGCTGGCAAAAGAGCAGTTTTACGAAATTATTTTTGTTTTGCTCATGGTACATAGAAATGAGGCGTTTATGGATACGGTTTTCAAAACCATGCTTTTGGATATGATCCTTGCAAGTTGGAAAGGGGAGGCAAAAGGCAAACAGCAGATTATTTCAGAATTGAAAAATCTGTTGGCTTGATGGAAGGAAAGCCGGAAAACCTGTAGGCATTTGTTTATCACATCACGGTGCATGAGCGTTCCGGGGGTGCAGGGAAAAGTCTCAAATATAGAATATCGGCATCGATTATTTTAATATATTGGTATATTCCAAGCAAGGGCATATCCTTTGATATGCCCTTCATCTCGTTATAGCGCTTGCTGACGGCAGCGTATGGATTGTACCGTTTATCAGGAGTTATTATTATCCTGCAAAAAGCTGTACCCAATAAAGCCTGCCGTTTTTTTCATATACACCGACGCCGATTTTGGTAAAACTGGTTTTCAGGATATTGGCGCGGTGCCCTTCCGAATTCATCCAGGTTCTCATAACGATTTCCGGTGTGGTTTGCCCCCAGGCGATGTTTTCCCCCACCGTTTTCCACGGGATCGTAATTGCGGTGGAAAATTTACTTCCGTCCGGGCGGGTATGGTCGAATTTGGTGACGATTTCTTTTGCCCGCACCAAGGCGTTTGCGCTCAGTTCCGCATCAAATGTCAACGGCTTAAGACCTACTTTGGCGCGTTCCTGGTTGACCAGGTTCGCTACCTGCTGGGCTTTGCTGCCGGAATTCGGGGCGCTGGTATTCGGCTTGGAGGACGGGGCGGAGGATGAGGAGGGAGAAGGGGAAGAGGAAGAGGGACTGGAAACAGAAGGTTTGGGGATGGAAGGACGTGAGCTGGAGGAAGAAGAGGGAGCGGTGCTGGCAGACGGCCGGCTCTGTTGCGGCTTAGAAGAGGAAGAGGCCGGCGGCGTTTTGGAAGAGGAGGAAGCTGCCGGCGCCTTTTGGGAAGAGGTATCCTTGCTGGGCGCCTGGTTTGGTTCCTCCTGCTTGCTGGGTGTAGAAGTGGTCTGTTGGGATGCTACCGATGAGGGATCGGGGATCGTATCTTCAGGTAATAAGGAAGAATGGGATTCTGCGCTTTCGGAAGAAACCCCTTCGGATATGGCGCCGGAAGGAAGGGAAGAGGCGGCTTCTTCCTGATTGGAACAAGAAGTCGCGGAAAACGCCAATCCTGCGCATAATAAAATCAAACAAATACGTTTCATAATAGACTCCTTTAAACTGAAAGGTTTTGCTTCGGATTTTTTTAATCTTTAATATTTTTATTTTGCCCATAATCAGGTGGATTCCCCCTTATAGGCGGTTATTTCCATTTTAAAGAAAGGAACGGAAAAGACAGGCGGTATGTTATTTGGTACCCATCTTAGCTTAAGATTTCTTCATTTCTTTTAGAATAACAAAAAAATATGATACAATACGTTTATAAACAAAGCAAAATTAGGAAGGAAGAATTTTAAATGCCCACCATTTTATTAATAGAAGACGACGACGCCCTGGCGGCGGGACTGTTGTTTACCTTTGAAGAGGAAGGTTTTTCTACTTTACATGCTCCAACCGCCGCCAGGGCGCGCGAACTGTTTGCACAGGAACAATTTGACTTGATTATTTTGGACGTTACCTTGCCCGATGGAAACGGCTACGCCCTATGCCGGGAATTTCGGGAAACCTCGCGGGTGCCCATCATTTTCCTGACTGCTTGTGACGACGAGGTCAATATTGTGATGGGGCTGGATGGCGGAGGCGACGATTATGTAACCAAGCCGTTCCGCCTGAAAATCCTGATGTCCCGCATTAAGGCCCAGCTCCGGCGGATCCAGGCGTCGGAATCCACTCTTCTGCGCGCGGGGAACGTGACCGTCCATTTGGAGCAAAGCAAGGCCTATGCCGGAAAAACAGAATTGTACCTTACAGCAACCGAACTGCGTCTGTTTACGTTTTTGTTGCGGCACAGCGGGCAGACGCTCACCCGCACGCAAATTTTAGACCACCTTTGGGACAATCGTGGGGAATACATTGACGACAATACCCTGTCCGTACACATCCGCCACCTGCGGGAAAAGCTGGAATATGCAGGGGGCTCCGTTTTTATTGTAACCGTCCGCGGCATTGGTTATCGATTGGAGGCGTGAGACATGTTGTTTAAGAACCGGCCGGTCCGCCGGGCGTTTGGTGCGCTGGGAATTTTATTTGTTTTGTTTTTGGGAATCGGATGCTTCCTGGCGTATCAGGCCGCAAGGCAGGATACCCAGGATATCGTCAAGCAAAATGTCGCCCTGGTGGGAGAGGTTTTACAGGGAAAGGGGCCGGAGGAGCTTTGTATTATAACAGGAAGTATAGATGAACAGGATTATGCCGTTGGGGAATCGTTTTTGCAAGAGGTTAGCTATCCACACGCCGGGATAGGGATTTACCCTTATTATGGGGATATCCTGCGTGAAAATTTGATTTCCGTAGCGGCTTGGATCTGCGCTTGTTTTGCTTTGGTCGCCCTTTTGCTGTATGTTACTTTTCACTCGGTGTATAAGGGGTTCCGCCAGCTTACCGAAACGGCGGAACGCATTGTGCGGGGGGAAGTGCCGGAACTGGCAGTTGGAGGGGAAGGGGAGGAGGCCGCCATGCGGTTTGCGGTTTCTTCCATGGCCGGGCAGCTTCAATACCAAAACCAGTCGCTCCAGCAGGATAAAGAGTTCTTAAAAAACTTTCTTTCCAATGTTTCCCACCAGCTGAAAACACCGCTTTCGGCGTTGCGCATGTACAACGAAATCCTGCTGGCAAAGCCGGGGTTGCATGAAGAAAAACGGGTGGATTTCCTGACGAGAAGCCGCGACCAGATTGACCGCACCGACTGTCTGATCCAGGGC